>CAZSWB010000024.1:0-7920 GCA_964610675.1 uncultured Candidatus Saccharibacteria bacterium | reverse complement strand
CCTCCTTAGTCCACTTTTAACTTTTAAAGTGTTCACTTTTATCTTTTAGGTAACAGTGCTTCTCGCAAAAGAATAGAGAAAATAAGAACCTACTTCTCATTACACGACGCAACCGCTCTCCCTTAAGTGAGCGGTTACCTTTCTTCATGTATACTATAGAAATATGCCAGCAGCACCAAAATCCGCCGACCCGGTTCTGATCATCACCATATTCGGACTCATTGTGTTCGGATTGATGATGGTCGGGTCAGCATCGTTCGTTCTTGGCGACCAGACGCGAGACAATCCCTTTTACTTTCTGCAGCATCAGCTTATCTACGGAGTTGGGCTCGGAGCCGTTGCATTTCTCTTCGGACTCTTTACTCCATATACGCGCCTCAAAGTGTTTGCCCTGCCCACCCTCATTGCATCCCTCGTCTTACTTGTCTTGGTATTTATTCCGGGCTTGCAGGTAACTGCGGGTGGCGCATCGCGTTGGATCGGACTTGGTCCTTTTACGATTCAACCAAGTGAAATTGCAAAACTGAGCATTATCTTGTATTTGGCGGCTTTGCTCGAACGCAAAGGTTCGGATATAAAGGATTTTAAAAAGAGTGTTGTTCCGTTTCTCGTCATCACGTCCATTATCGGACTGCTCATCATTTTACAGCCCGACATCGGTACTCTCTTTCTCATTACGGCCATCGCACTTTCCATGGTATTTGCCGCCGGTTTTCGTATACGACATTTGGCATTTATCGGACTTGCCGGCGCGGCACTCTTTTCCGTACTCATCAGCACCGCGCAATATCGGCTAGCTCGGCTGTTCGTGTATCTTCATCCGGAACTGGATCCGCAAGGTATCGGATATCAAATCAATCAAGCCTTGCTTGCCGTGGGTACCGGCGGCTTGTGGGGATTGGGTTTTGGAAGAAGCCGACAAAAATACAACTATCTCCCGGAACCTGCGGGTGATACGATTTTTGCGGTTACGGCCGAAGAACTCGGTTTCATCCGTACGTTTTTGCTTGTATCCGTATTTATGGTAATTGCATACCGAGGCTACAAAATCGCGGAACGTGCGCCGGATGTATTCGGACAACTGCTCGCAACCGGTATCACCACTTGGATTATCATGCAGGCGTTTGTAAATATGGCTTCCGTGCTGGCAATTACTCCGCTTACCGGAATTCCGTTTCCATTTGTAAGTTATGGCGGATCGGCTCTTACGGCTTTGTTGTTTGCATCGGGAGTACTTCTGAACATTTCGAGGTATACTGCGAAATAGCTATGCGAATCGTACTTACCGGTGGCGGCACAGGAGGACATGTTCTTCCCTTTGAGTCCATAATTGAATCTCTACGCGCCGTACATCAAAAGGAAAAAGGGAACTTACAATCGTTTTTGGATTCCGAAACATTGGAAATTTACTTTCTGGGAGTGAGTAACAAGGAAATTGACGAGCTGTTCAAACGATACGATGTACCCGTCTCGCATATTCCTTCCGGAAAAATGAGGCGATATGCATCTTTTCTGAATATTTTGGATCTTGCGGTAACACTTCCGCTGGGCATAGGTATCGCACTGTGGAGATTATGGAAACTCATGCCCGATATCCTCGTGAGTAAGGGTGGATACGGAAGCGTTCCGTCAGTAATTGCCGCGTACATATACCGCATACCCATTCTTTTACATGAATCGGATGTCGTTCCCGGATCTGCAAACAGAGCGATGATGAAACTCGCATCCGCTATAACCGTTGGATTTTCTGGTTCGAAAGAATTCTTGCCGGATGTTTCGCGAAAAATATTCGTTACCGGTACTCCGGTTCGCCTCGCACTACCACACCGCAACAAGCAAGCCGCAAAAAAGACATTCGGCTTTGACGAAAACGAAACACTGCTGCTTGTTATGGGCGGCAGCCAAGGCGCGAAGCAAATCAACGAGAGCCTGCTTGCAATTCTGCAACGTGTCGTGGAAAAAATGTGCGTGCTTCATATTGCAGGACCGACCCAATATGATGCGGTTGCGAAAGTGGCATCCGAAATACTACAAGGATCAGCTCGAAAATCATCCTACAAATGTGTACCGTATTTGGGAGAAACGATGACGACGGCGCTTGCTGCCGCAGATGTAGTCGTTGCACGCGCGGGCGCGAGCAGCCTTGCGGAAATTGCGAACCTTCGCATACCCTCCTTAATCATTCCGCTAAATGATTCCGCAAACGATCATCAACGGAAAAATGCATTGGCATTCGAGGCTGCAGGAGGAATTCTCGTTCTGGATCCCACGAATCTCACTCCACACCTTCTGGAGCAAAGTATTTTTCGTCTCGTTACGGATACCGAGTTGAGAGATACGTTGTCAAAAAATTTGGAGCACTTGGATTTTCCTCATGCCGCTACCGATATCGCAAAACTGGCGTTTCAACTTGCGAGCGGTTATCGACCCGTATGAAAACGACTTTATTCCTCGGCATCGGTGGAGCCGGCATGAAAGGCCTTGCGTACCTGCTTCGTGAAAGCGGTGAACAGGTGATCGGTTTTGATGACAACCCGCGCAACAGCGAGATAACCATGTCGGAGGCGACGGATGCACTTTCGCATGTGGATCGTTTCGTGCATACGGATGCTGCATCGCCATCACATCCGTTGCGAGTAGCCGCACGAGAAAAAGGCATTGCTGAAATTCCGTATCAAAAGGGAATAGGTGAATTTTCTCGCGCATACACCACGATCGCGGTAACCGGCACGCACGGAAAATCTTCGACCACCGCTTTTCTTGCGCACATCTGCATGATGGGCGGCCTTGATCCGAGCGTGCTGGTCGGGGCAAGCTTGAATACCCTTCGCGGAAAACACGCGCACCTTGGTAAAAGCAACCTTCTGATCGTGGAGGCGGATGAATACCGAAGACACTTTCTTGAGCTTTCTCCCGCTCATATTATCATCACGACGATCGACTTCGACCATCCGGATGCATTTTCCTCACTTGAAGACGTGGAGAGGGCATATGAAGAGTTTGCAACCAAACTGCAGTCAAACGGTTTTCTTTTCATTCCGGAAGCAGAGCACGCAGCGCACCCGAATATACAGTTTCCTATGAATACGAAAACAATATCGAACACATCCATTTCCGATATTGTTGTACCGCTTCCGGGTGAACACATGCGCATGAATGCGGCGCTTGCCATCGCGCTTGCAGAGCTTCTTGGCGTTCCGAGGAATGCAGCTATCTCAGCCTTGCGTTCATTTCCCGGTCTTGGTCGAAGGTTTGAGTTGATCGGTAACGTACACGGGTGCGATATCAGGTCCGATTATGCGCATCACCCCGCGGAAATTACCGCGGCTATATCGGGAGCACGCGAAGCATATCCAAATGCTACGATAACAGCAGTGTTTGAAGCGCATATGCCCTTAAGATTGCGAACTTTTTTTGCTGAATTTGTTTCCTCGCTTGCGCACGCTGACGAGGTTATCATCGTGCCTCCGTTTGCACCTGCGGGACGGGATGAGGATGCGGCGGACGATGCACTCAAGGTACGGGACGCGTTACTCGCACAAAAAGTTTCTGCAACATTCACGGAAGAAAAAACTGAATTTCTCAGTACCTTACAGCCCAACTCTGTTGCGCTGTTGCTCAGCGCCGGTGCTTTAGACACGGCCGTACGGGATGCGCTGCAAAAACGTACGTAATGCGGTTACGCCGGGAATGATTTTCGTGCCATTGGCACTTGCATGTTCCCATGCTATTGTGTCTTTTGTTCGTGTTCCTTCCATATAAATAAGTGCTCATATATTGTGGTGTGTACCCTCGAATAAGGTGAATTGCCATGAACACAGGAAAAGTTACTGAACTGGGTTTTGGAAATGATGCGATACTTGATGCATGGAAACGTCTTTGCGATACAGTAATCGCAAATGGTGGAAAAATATCGGATATGGATCCCTTCATTCGCAAAGATGGACAGGTGATGGTTGATTTCATCGCGAGAACGCTTGTGCGTATCGGTGCCGTTGTTCGAGACGAATATCACGTGTCCGTGATGCCTGCCGAAAGTTACGACGTGCAATTTACCAGCCTAATCAAACCGGAGCACAACATTCGCGTCAGTCGAAACATCACTCCCGGAAATTTTCCGGGTGAATGTATTTCCACCTTTGAAACCACCCTCTTGCATTTTGATCGTTCCATCAGCTCAGACGAGGCGATACAAGAGATGAATCTGATGGGTCTTCAGCCCGCAAGCATGATTGAACTGCTTGCATTCCGAGCTTCATACCTGAAAACATGGACTATCCCCATTATTGGGCTTGGCTCCGTCTGGGTGGATCCCGACGGGGTCCACTATGTCGGATGCGTGAATGACATGCCGAGTCAGCTTCGGGTGAACCTTTTTGACAGGGCGGATAGATGGCTTTCCCATTACCATTTTCTCGCTGTTGCCAACTCACTTACTGCCTAAAGCTTCGGGTTTGGACAAACCGTCGACTTCTTGCCTCGCGACCGTTCTATGAACTTCGCGAGCTTTTTTATGCCTCATTATTTGCTTTTGCGCTGGGGATAAATCCGCGGAATGTAATTTGACAGTTCAATTCCTGGGTGCCATCCTGTCAGTGGTTCGTGTTCATTTTATTTGAAACAAGTTTGGGTTCCGATGCGTAGCCGGAATGAGGAGTTTGTATATATCAGATATAAAGGTTTAGTAATGTCTACAAGTATTGCGTTTCCCGTGCCTGCATTCCCTGCCGATGATTACCATGCGCAATTTGCGCTCCTCATCGAACTGGGAAACTTTGGTCGTAAGAATCCGAATATCACCTCATCAGATTTTCCAGGTGAATGCATTTCCGCGTTTGAGGCCATCCTCTTGCACTTCAATCGTCACATCGAATCTAATGAAGCGGTGCAAGAGATGGATTTTATAGGTGTTCGTCCCGCAACCATGATTGAGCTTCTCGCTTTCCGAGCAGCATTCCTGAATATACGAGGATTTCCCATTGTCGAGCTCGCTTCTTTCTGGGAACATCGAAGCGGTGTCCGCTGCGTCGGGTGCTTGCGCCACTATCGTCATGAGCGCGAGATTCGCCTCAGCTGTTGGGCACGTGGCTGGGGTACTCTTTGCCGCTTCCTCGCTGTCCGCAAGGAAGAGCCATTGGCCGCGTGATCGTGTGGCTTTCGAACCCAAATTTTGCTCCTTAGCTCGCGTAAGTTTAACAACCTTTCGCGAGTTTTTTTGCGTGCGGCACGGGTATCATCTTGAACGGAGAACTACTGCCGACAAAGAATATAGCAAACCGTCAGCTGAAGCCAATCACAGTTGAATATTTTGAGCCCCGTTCGTAAATTGGACAATATTCTGCATATCGGGTACGATACACGGTCATATCTTGCATATTTGCATAAGACATTGACAATATTTACTTCATATGCTACAAATGTTTTATGAATAGTGAAATCTCAAACGAGGAAATAGCAACACATATGCCGGAAAAGCAAACGGTAAAATTTGCGGAATTGACAGATGCCGCATTGCAGGCCCTGGACGCACGGTCTCGGGACATTATTGTGCGCCGTTTTGGCATAGGAAAAGAGGAAAAAGAGACTCTTGAAAGCATTGGAAAAGAATACGGCATTACTCGCGAACGAGTACGTCAGATTGAAGCGAACGGAAAGAAAGAACTTACTGCGATGCGCTCGTTATTCACGAGCATCGAATCGCTCTTAACTCATGTATTTCATGAACATGGCGGTTTGCTGGCGGAACAGCATGCAGTTACTATCATTAACGATCAAACAGGCGCGCAGGTATCACCGCATATCCTGCATTTTTATCTTACAATCATACCTCAGTTCGCATTTGCACAGCCGAACAATCTCTTTGTTGCGCATTGGAAACACGAGAAATCCCTCCACAACCAAATCGACGCAATCGTACTTGCGGCAACGGAAATTCTAAAAGAGAAAAACGCTCCAATGAGCCTTACCGAGCTAGTTTCAAGTATCAGCAGGTCACTGTCGGAAAACGTGCCCGATGCATACATTCGTGCAGCGCTTCACGCAAGCAAGCACGTGTCACTTACCGCGTTCGGAGACTGGGGCCTTATCGGCTGGGCCGAAACGTCTCCTCGCGGTGTGGGTGATAAGGCGTTCGCGGTACTTCGTCGAAACAGAAATCCCGCGCATTTCCGCGATATTACGAACCTGATCAATGATGCGGCATTCGACCAAAAGAAAGCAAACCCGCAAACGGTTCATAACGAACTCATCAAAGACAGCCGGTTTGTGCTTGTCGGACGCGGATTGTACGGTCTTAAAGAATGGGGATACATGGCTGGCACCGTCGCGGATGTTTTGGAATCCATTTTAATGGACGCAAACGTACCGATGAGCAAGCAACAATTGATTGAAGAAGTACTACAGCAACGCATGGTCAAGAAAAACACCATTCTCCTTTCTCTGCAAAATACCGCGCGTTTTGCAAAGCACGACAAAGATCTCTACACGCTAAAAAAGTAACGGTATTGCATATGGTACAATTCACCATATGCAATATACGATAGCCACATTTTTTCAAGACTTCGGATCCCCCCTATTAACATTCGGGTGGCTCATTGCCGTATGGATGATTTTTTGGATTGCATGGAAAACTTACCTTGTGTTAAAAATGATTGATTTCGAAAGCGCGATTGAGTGGACATACTATCAAATAACAATGCCGGGGGATACCGAGGAAACACCGAAATCAATGGAAGGGCTGTTTGAGTTTGTCGGCGGAATTCATAAAAATCCGGACTTTAACGAAAAATATTTTGATGGCTATCTTGAAGCATGGGCCAGTTTTGAACTGTACTGCACTCAGGATGTCGCCAAGTTTGTCATTGTCGTACCAACCGCCCACAAACGGTTATTTGAAGCAATTGTATACGGACAATATCCGAAGGCGGAAATACAGGAAACGGAAAATTACGCGGCTAGATACGATTGGCGGGATTTGCGTAAAAAATTTGAAATTTGGGGGTCTGAAATGCTTTTGGTGGAAGACGACATATACCCTATTAAAACATACAAGGATTTTGAAGCAAAGCTTGCGGAGCGAGTTCCGTTCGTGGACCCCATGCAAGTAACCGTGGAAACGCTTACGAACCTGGAGGCCGGCGAAGAATTTTGGATGCAAGTCTTGGTACGCGCGATGGATGGCGGAAAGATTAAGGAATGGGAGAAACAAGGAGAAAAGAAAATCGCGGAAATTTCCGGACAAGCGAAGAAGGAAAAACCGGGTATGTGGGAAAACTTTCGAGCTTTTTTCTGGGCGCTTCCCGGAGAACTCCTTTCTATCATCTTCCGAGGTCCGCTTGATTTTGAAAAGGATAAAGAAGAAAAGGTGCTTCGCTTTTTCAATCCCGCAGACCAGGCGAAAATGGAAGGTATCTTGGAGAAGGTTTCCAGGAACGGATTCAAGGTGAAAATTCGATTGATACACATTGCGCCTCCGGGGCAATTGAAAAAACCGAACGTAGCGAGAGCTATTGGAACGTTCAAGCAATATGCGGCAGGTCACCTAAACAGTTTCAAGCCTGATGGTTCTACAAAAACAAACGGACCTAACTTTATTATGCGAAACAAGCGAAGACTGTTGCGCGAAAAGAACATTCTTTTGAATTTTCAATGGAGAAGTTTTTTTGGAACAAATTCCGGACAAATGATGACGGCGGAAGAGTTGGCGACCATCTACCATTTCCCGGTAAAATACGTATCTGCTCCGAGTGTTGAACGAGCGAAGTCCGGACGCACAAGTCCACCTCCGAATTTGCCGTATGCTTAATATGTTTCTATGAATGACGATATAACAGTAGTGGGACAAACAAACTTTCGTAATCAACGGCGCGCATTCGGTATCTATACCGATGATCGTCGTCGACATGTATATGTCATTGGAAA
>CAZSWB010000023.1:0-8170 GCA_964610675.1 uncultured Candidatus Saccharibacteria bacterium | reverse complement strand
GGATGTATCTCACGTCCGTATCCGGTGGTGGAGTTGAGAAGCTCCATGAGCAGGTAATCGCCTTTTTAGAGAAGCACAAAGCGACAAAACTGGCACTGAATCCGGGTACGCATCAAATAAAATTAGGGAAGGATGAGCTACTATCGCTTTTGAAGCATACTGAAATTCTGTTTACCAACAAAGAAGAGGCCAGCCAGCTGCTGGAAATCGAAGAAACGGATGTTGCAAAACTCATCTTCCGCATACATGCAATCGGCATACCGATGGTTGTGTTGACCGACGGACATAACGGTGCATATGCTTCAAACGGAACGGAAGTGTATTTTCTTCCGATTTATCCTGGTAAAGAATATGAGCGAACAGGTGCAGGAGATGCGTACGGATCCGGTTTTCTTGCCGCTATTATACAAGGAAGGGGCTTTTCGGAGGCAATGCAATGGGGTAACGCAAATGCGACATCTGTAGTATTGTATGTGGGAGCGCGTGAGGGGCTATTAGATCAAGAAGCAATTCAGCATATAATACAAGAATTTTCAACCATTACACCTAAGATATATACAACCTATGCCAATTAAAATAGCAATAAACGGATTTGGAAGAATCGGACGAGCCGCTTGTAAGATAGCGCTTACTCACGAAAACGTGGAAATAGTGGCAATTAATGATTTGGGAGATATTGATAATCTCGCATATTTACTACAATATGATTCCGTGTATGGCAGGTATTCTACAAAAGTATCCGTAGAGGATAGAGAGCTTGTAATCGGCACGAATCGTATTCAAGTGCTGCAGACAAAAGATCCCGCACAATTGCCGTGGAAGGATATGGGTATTGATATTGTTATTGAATCTACGGGTTTTTTTACGGATCAAGAAGGTGCAAGCAAGCACATTGCGGCCGGAGCGAAGCATGTTGTCATTTCTGCGCCCACAAAAAGCGAAGGAGTGCCGACGGTTGTCATGGGCGTTAATGATTCGTCGTTGGGAGGAATGGAAGTCGTTTCCAATGCATCGTGTACGACGAATTCCGTAGCTCCGGTGATGAGCATTCTGCACAAGGTGTTCGGCGTGGACAAGGCGCTACTTACAACGGCTCATGCATATACCGCCACGCAAAGTATAGTAGATGGTCCCGGCAGTAAGGGAGATTTTCGCAGGGGAAGAGCGGGCGGTGTGAATATCGTGCCTTCGGCGACCGGAGCGGCGATAGCGGCGACACTTACGATTCCTGAGCTTGCGGGAAGGTTCGACGGAATCGCATTGCGTGTACCCGTGCCCGTAGTATCGATATCAGATATTACTTGCGTGCTTGCTCGCGATACGACTGTCGAAGAGGTGAACCGTGTGTTTCAGGATGCCGCTCAAGACGCGGCATACCACGGTATTCTAGCGGTGACTGAGGATGCGGTTGTATCCAGTGATTTCATCGGAGATCCGCATTCGGCAACAGTAGACTTGCAGCTCACGCGGGTCGTGGGTGGAAATCTTGTGAAGGTGATGGCGTGGTATGATAACGAATGGGGATATTCTAACCGACTTGTCGAGCAAGTGCTGGCAGTTAAAGCGTAAAAAACCTATGGACTCTCTTCGAACAATGGATGACATTCCGCTTGACGGAAAGCGGGTTATTGTCCGCGTTGATTTTAATGTTACTGCCGGTGAAGATGGTTTTGTGGATGCTTCCGAGGATTATCGCATTCAGGCCGCACTGCCGACGATTGCGGAGCTTCGCCAAAAACGTTGCAAGGTGCTGCTATTAGCTCACGCAGGTCGACCCGGAGAAGAGGAGTATATTCTCTCCATGAATGCCATTCATGCGCGTTTGCAGGAGTTGCTGCGCGATACCGTTCGCCTGCTTCCGAAGCTGACCGGTTCTCAAGTGGAATCAATCGTGCAAGGTATGGAGCAAGGCGAAGTGGCATTGTTTCCCAATGTTCGACTTGATGAGCGAGAAATGACGTTGAATCATAAATTCGCGAAGGAGCTTTCTGCTGCAGGGGAGGCATATGTGAATGAAGCGTTTAGTGCAAGTCATCGCGCACATACGTCTATTGTTTTACTCCCGCAACTTCTGATCAGTGCGGCGGGACGTCGAACGGTGCAGGAAATTGAAGTATTGTCTGCGTTGAAGGATTCCGCGGAGCATCCGTATGTGGCGATTGTGAGCGGTGCGAAGATAACGACGAAGATCGGTATATTAAAATATTTGCTTTCGAAAGTGGATACTTTGTGCTTGGGCGGAAAGATTTCGAATGTCTTTTTGGCCTCACGGGGGAAGTGGCCGGAAATGATGTTTACCACGGACGAAATGGCCCTTGCGAAGCATATTATGGACGAGTATGGGGAGAAAATTCTTCTTCCTGTTGATGTCGTCATCGGCAACGACGACGGATCGTACGTGCAAACGCAAGATGTAGCGTATGTGCCCGAACACGTGGGCGGCGTATGGGATATCGGTCCGAAATCTGTGGCAGCTATTTTACAGAAATGCGAACATGCTAAAACCATCGTATGGAACGGTCCGGTTGGATGCGCGGAAGTTGCGGCTTATGCAAAAGGGACGGAGGCGCTCGTTGATGGCCTTGCGAAAAACAAAGCATATCGCGTCGTAGGCGGTGGAGATACGGTAAATATGTTGGAAAAAATGAAGAGACTCGATTCATACGACCATGTATCTGTCGGTGGAGGAGCAATGTTAGAATTTTTGGAAGGAAAACAACTTCCGGGATTGGTTTCTCTCACATTGTAGGAACATTGGATATATGGCAAGAATACAGCGTATAATTGGGCAAGAGGTACTTGATTCCCGAGGTGCTCCGACGGTTCAAGCGACGGTGATCTGCGAAGGCGGGGTGCAAGGTTTTGCAATGGTGCCGTCAGGAACCTCCACGGGCATTCATGAGGCGATTGAGTTACGTGATAGGGATGAAGGGCGATACAACGGACAAGGAGTTCTCAAGGCGGTTTCTCATATTAATTCGGATATTCATGAGGCTCTGCTCGGGCAGAATACGGCGAATCAATCGAAATTGGATCGCCGTATGATGGAGCTTGATGGAACGCTTAATAAGGCAGTATTGGGAGCAAATGCGATTCTTGCTGTTTCTCTAGCTTGCGCAAGAGCGGAAGCGCGGCATCAAGAATTACCGTTATACAAGTATCTGACTCAACTGTTTCCTAAGCGAAATCCGCTTATGCCGGTTCCTCAAATGAATCTTATAAATGGTGGCGCACATGCGAGCAATGGATTATCAATTCAGGAATTTCATATCTTGCCTGTGGGTGCACAGGATTTTGCAACGGCTCTTCGTACGGGTGTTGAAATTCATCACGCCTTGAAACGTCTATTGATCAAAGAGGGCTTTCAAACTGAAGTGGGAGACGAAGGAGGGTTTGCACCGAAGCTTCCGCAAAGCGAATATGTGTTTGCATTGATAGTTGGCGCTATAGAGGATGCCGGGTATGTACCCGGCGTAGACGTCTTTTTGGGGATTGATGCCGCGTCTAATGAGTTTTTTGAGCCTGAGCAGGATGGTTACTTTATAGATGGCGCACTGATGCACGTCAATGATTTGGCGTTTCGATACAAAACATGGATTGAACGGTATCCTATTATTTCTTTGGAAGATCCATTTCAGCAAGACGCGTGGAGTGACTGGACGAAGTTTACCGGTCAGCATGGAAAGGGATTGCAGGTGGTGGGAGATGATTTGTATGCGACCAATTCGGTTCGCATTAAGCAGGGGATTGTGCAGCAGGCTTCCAATAGTGTGCTTATAAAGCCGAATCAAATCGGGACGCTTACGGAAACGTTGCAAGCAATTTTAATTAGTCAAGAGGCTGATCAAAACGTCGTTATTTCTCATCGCTCGGGTGAAACGGAGGATACGTTTATTGCCGATCTCGCCGTAGCTGTGGGTGCTGGTCAAATCAAGACCGGGGCTCCTTCTCGATCAGATAGAACAAGCAAATACAATCGGCTGTTGCAGATTGAGGATGAAATCCATCCGCGCATGGGGCATTCACTGCAACAGTTTCTAGAGCATCGGACGCCTTCGTATAAACGTGCCGCTGAAGAGATTACTTTTACATCGTCTCGCATTTCGTCGCTGTGAACGTACAGGAATGGAGCACTCAATGTGAAGTGGGATGTATTGAAGATCAAGAAGCATTGATCCACGCGTTGTTGGTAAATCGAAATATTTCCCCAAACGAGCGCGATGCGTTTTTTTCCGCTTCCTACGAACGGGACATTCATGATCCCTATGGATTGTATGATATGGAGCGCGCAGTTGCGCGCGTCATGAAAGCCGTGAAAGACAAAGAGCGAATTTTGATATATGGAGATTATGATGCGGATGGAATTACCTCAACGGCAATTATGGTAGAAACACTTACGGCTTTAGGTGCGCATGTTATCCCCTATTTACCGCATCGGTACGATGACGGATATGGATTAAATGGCATCGTTCTCCAGCAAATGGTTTCCGAGTTTGAATTGGTCATTACGGTTGATTGCGGAGTAAGCAATATTGAAGAAGTTGCGATGCTGCAAGCTGCAGGCAAGGATGTTATTATCATCGATCATCATGAAATTCCTGAACTTATTCCGAATGCATATGCAATTCTTCATCCAAGGCACGGGAACGGGTCGTATGCATGGGGACATTTGTGCGGTGCAGGCGTATCCTGGAAATTCGCTCAGGCGCTGTTACGCCATAGCGATTCTCCTTTCGCACATGATAGTGATCGCGAAAAATGGTTGCTTGATATGGTAATGATCGGAACGATTGCCGATGTGATGCCGCTTCAGGGGGAGAATCGCGCTATCGTTCATTTCGGGAAAGAGGTTCTGATGAGGACGCGTCATCCGGGGATCGCGGCATTGCTCAAGGAGTCACGTCTGCAAGCATCCGCAATTACTGCGGAAGATATTGCATTTCGCATCGTGCCGCTTTTAAATGCAGCAGGCAGGATCGGACATCCTCAAAGTGCGCTGAACGCGCTCGTCGCGGTAAATGCAGAGCAAGCGGAGCATGCGGTGAACGTATTAGTGCAATTGAATAACGAGAGGCGCACCCTGACGAAGAAAATGATGGATGAAGCGCACCTTGAAATTGATCATAGTTTACCCTTTGTCTTCATATCCAATTCGAAATGGCCGGCGGGTATTGTCGGACTCGTCGCTGGACGATTGGCTTCGCAATTTTCGAAACCAGCGTTCGTCGTCGGAGGGCATGCGTCGCTAGCACATGCAGTAGGTTCCGCAAGGGGTGGTGGTCGCGCAAATGTCATGATGGCTCTTGAGTCGGTGCGTCATCACACGTTGAAGTTAGGCGGACATGAAGCCGCAGCGGGGTTTTCCGTATTGCCGGAAAAGCTTGGATACGTGAAAGAGGGATTGCAGGAATATTTTGACGCGAAGGGAGGAAATGACACCGGAGCCGTTTCTACGGCTGATGCGATCATTTCCCCTCGTTTGGTTTCGTGGGATACGGCGAGAATATTGGAAAAATTTGAGCCGTTCGGCCAGGGGAATCAAAAACCTTCTTTTATTATTCGGGGGCTACGACTGCTCTCCAGTCGAGTCGTAGGAAAATCTGGTGATCATATGAAAGCGAAAGTGTTGGTTGGTGAGCGAGAAGTGGACGCAATAGGATTCGGTCTGGGTGAACGGATACCGCACATTGGTGATACGGTTGATATTCTCGCGAGTATCGGAGTGAATGAATTTCGCGGACGGGAGAGCCTGGAGCTTCGTGTGCACGACATCGCAGCGGCAAATACGGTATCGATCACTCAGCTCTGATAATCATCAAACCGGTCCCTATTGGTAATTCGAACGCGTGGGCACGCGGTTCTTGTTTGACCGCAAGAAAAAACTCGTTCAATTTATTTGCATGTGAAATCGTATTGTCGGCAATAATGATTCCTGGAGGACAAATCAAATGCATTGCGTGTCGAAAGTATATCGCATATTCTTCTTTGTTTGCATCGAGAAAGATGCAGTTGAATGAATGGGGTGTTGATATTGCAAGCTGTGCAAGTATCTCAACCGCATCACCCCGAAGAACGGAAATTGTTTCCAAAAGTCCTTCTGCTGCGATATTCTTTGTTGCGATTTCAAATCGCTCTGGAAAAAATTCTATTGTGGTAATATGGCCCCCATACGGCTTCGCCGCTTGTCCCATTCGGATCGCAGAATATCCGTTCGAGGTTCCCACTTCCAGGATATTCATGGGTTTCATCGCGTGGATCAATGCCTGAAGCACTGATCCGGAGTCTTTATCAATATTCCAATATACCTGCTGGGGTTCCATACAACAGGCATTGTACCGTAAATATTTGGTATACTTAAAGGTGACATGTATACGCTTCTGCAAATATTCGTAAATATCTGTGTTATCTTGTTTCTGTTTTTCCTTACGCTTCCCTTTATATTCCCCAATCCGTGCGCGCGCATCATTGCGTATTCCATCGGAACGCTTGATGCACGATTTAACGTATCCCATGAAGAGTTTCTTGAGTATATTCGGGAGGCTGAATCGGCATGGGAAGAGCCATTCGGAGAAAACCTGTTTACCTATGATCCTGCTGCAGAATTTACGGTGAATCTAGTGTATGACGATCGGCAGGAACGTACGGATCGCGCGAAAACGATTTCAGGAGAGTTGGAAAAAACCGTGCAAACTCGGGATGAAATAAAGCGCGAGTACGATCGATTGGTGGTTTCGTATGAAAAAGCAGAGAAGGTATATGGCGCGAATGTTGCCGCATACGAACAGGCTGCACAACAGCTGCAAACGGACATTCAACGGGCTAATGCCTCTGGAGGCGTATCGGAAGATCAATACACGATCCTGCAGGAGCGACAAAAAGAGTTGCTCCAAACGAGGAATGCGCTTGAGCAAGAGCGTGTCCATCTGAATACACTTGCAGAGCGGATTAACGCGCTTGCGGGGAGCGAGCACACGGCAGTGAACACGTACAATTTGGAAGTGGAAAAATTTAACGAAGCATTGGGAGACGAGAGTGAATTCGGCCAAGGAGAATATACGGGCACGGATATTACGATTTATGAATTTACCAGTAAGCGGGACTTGCAAATCGTCTTGCAACATGAATTTGGGCATGTGTTGGGATTGGACCACTTGCCCAATCCGGCTACGGTCATGTACTACTTGGTGCATGAAAAAAACCTGGCGCTTGACGGCCCGACCGAAGACGATCTGTTCGCCCTTCGTACGCAGTGCAAGAAAACGTCTTTGACGATTTTCTTGGAAAAACTTCGGAACTCGCGTATTATACAGGGCATACAGAGTTAATTCATAACAACAATACATTATGGAAAGCGACATAAGGGAAAAGTGCGAGATGTGCGGAGAGGGTACTTGCAGCGGAACGTGCAAGAACTGCAACTGTCCTCACCACAAGGCGATACCAGTCTTTATCATTTTGATTGCAGTAACGTTCTTGCTCGGGGCATGGGAGATCTTGAGCCCGGGTGCCGTTGCAATCATCTGGCCTGTCTTACTGGCTGCAATCGGGGTTACAAAGCTCATGAAAGGAAAATGCTCTTGTTGCTAACGGCGGGTGAGAAGTATCGCGCGGTATGAAACGAGCGACACTGTATACGGACGGCGGGGCGCGGGGAAATCCAGGTCCCGCCGGAATCGGTTTTGTGCTATCCGGCGTCGGATCCGCCCCTATTTTGTATAAAGAATATATTGGAAACGGTACGAACAATCAGGCGGAGTACCGCGCATTGCTTTCCGGCATTGCTCGCGCAAAAAAAGAAGGAGTTCAAGACCTCGTCTGTTATCTCGACAGCGAGCTGGTCGTGAAGCAAGTTCGCGGGGAGTATCGCGTAAAGAACGAGGAATTGAAAATTTTGCTTGGTGAAATAAAGAAATTATTGCCGGTATTTGCATCTATATCGTTTCATCATGTTCCGCGCAATAAAAACAAAATTGCCGATAAGCTGGTGAATGAGGCGTTGGACGAGGTATGAAAATACGAACCATCTTTTTTAAAGTCGCTGTTGCGGAGATAACACCAGAGGATAGTTGCCATTCCCAGTTCGTGGGCACGTGCGAAGGCATTGGCCACCTCCACTATCTGGCGAGACGATTCAGCCGAACCGAAGTAAATGGTAGCACCAACAGCGGCA
>CAZSWB010000022.1:0-8282 GCA_964610675.1 uncultured Candidatus Saccharibacteria bacterium | reverse complement strand
CTGGGAGTTGCTTTTGCTCCAAGTCCGGTAAAGGGAGACCTCGTATCTTTACCGTCTGAACCACTGGTTGCCTTCGATTCCTTCGTGTCTCCAGATGGTGAAACATTTCGCTCCGAGCGCGTAGAAACAGGCACACCCATTATCGTACCCGCCAACACACCCCTTACGGTACAGGTCTTTTTAATTGATGAATTCTTCGTAAATCCGGACTATATCAAGCTGTGCATTATCAAAAACGACATTGAAGACTGTCAACAAGATACGAGTTTTACGTACGCAGATGACTTTATGTATGACGTTCGCTTAGAAGAAATAGAATTTGTTTTTGAAGTGGGTGAATATGAGTTTTACCTGGAAGTAGGGCAGGAATCTAATCCGTTTATTCCCGACTTGAAAGATTATGTTTACAAAACACTGCCGGAAACACTGATTGTCGAAAAAAGTTCAGGCGATAATTCCAACGTCTTGTTTATCCCCGGTTTCCAAGGAAGCAGACTCTATCGCCAATCGGGATTGGGCGAAGACGAGCTATGGGTTCCCACAAGGAACCAAGACGCACAGCAACTCTTTTTCGGTAAAGACGGCTCGTCGATTGATCCCTCCATTTATACACGCGATATTGTCGATACAACCAAAAACCTCTTCTCCATATACGGCGGATTTATGAACTTCATGGATGATGACTTGGTAGGCGAGGGAGTAATTGAAGAGTGGCGACCGTTTGCATATGACTGGCGTTTGGCTGTAGATGAAGTAGCAAATTCAGCCGCACTACTCCAGAACGTAGAAGAGCTTGCTGCTTCCTCGGATAGCGGCAAAGTAACGATAATCGCGCACAGCAACGGCGGCTTGATCGCGAAATTGCTGTTGAATAGACCGGAGGCGGCTATGCATGTAGATCAGCTCATTTTAGTCGCAACGCCGCAACTGGGCACGCCACAGGCGCTCGTATCGCTGCTGCATGGCGACGATCAAAACCTCGGAAAAGGATTCTTGGTTCGCAAAAGTACTGCACGGGAATTGGGTGAAAACATGCCGGGTGCATACGGACTACTTCCATCAGCGCGCTACTTTGAAGAGGTGCAAGATCCGGTAATTCAGTTCACGGATGAGGTAAAGAAAACGTATGACTTTCGAGCGCTCTACGGCGATGCGATAAATACCTTCGAAGAAATGAAACGGTTTGCTTTGGGCGATAACGGAATCCGTCCAGAACCGAAAGCAGGCGATACTGATTCACCGAATGTATTGAATGATGTATTACTGGAACAGGCAAAGAACCTTCATGCCATTAAGCTGGATCATTGGACAGCGCCGACAGGAATCAATGTTATTCAAATTGCGGGATGGGGATTAGATACGGTGTACGGATTGAAGTATGACAACTGTGATTTTTGTTTGCCGGGACACGGTTTGAATAACTTGGATAGGGAGGCGCTTCTGTCGATGCTTGGAGATGGCACTGTAGTTATACCAAGCGCAATATTAAATGGACATAAATCCTTATATTTAAACATACAGAAATATAATCGTGATTTAAGAAGAAATAATAGTCATGCCAATATTACAGAAACCATTCCAGTGCAAACGTTGATTAGCAATATATTGATCGATGACACCTCCACTATTCCAACATACGTTTCAACGGTTCCTCCAAACGGTACGACCATTGGTCGTTATCGCCTCCGCATGAATTCCCCAGTAGCAGTACACGTATACGACAGCGAAGGCAGACACACCGGTACAATTCCTAATCCGGACTCCACATCCGATCTTGAGCTGTATGAGGAAAAAATTCCCAACAGCAGCTATTTCGAATTGGGGACTAAGAAATATGTAAGTTTCGACAATGAAGATTCATACACCATCAAGCTCGAAGGAGAAGATACGGGAACGTTTACATTAGAGATCGATGAGGTACAAGGAGATAATGTCGTTGATACTGTTGCATTTAACCATTTGCCAGTTACAGAGAGCCTTGAGGGTGAATTAGTATTAGGAAGTCACCTGAATAGTCCTACGCTCACATTGGACTTTGAAGGTGATGGTAATGACGACGCTACGGTATCTGCTAACGGTGAGTTAACACTGGAAGAAGGCATTACTCTTTTAAAACAAGCTATTTCAGCTACGGATATGGATGATAAAGAAAAGAAGAAAATAGTAAAAGACATTGAAAAGCTTGAAAAAGAAATACAGAAGGGTAAAGAAAAGCATTTCGATAAATCACTGGAGAAAATAGACAAGACCATCGCACAACAAGTCCGTAAAAAGAAGAGTGGTCTTTCAAAGGAAAAAGCTCATGCGTTGCGTGAAATTGTGGCTGCGATCCGGAAAGTGTTGTAATATAAAACTATGATACCTAAATCGAGAGTATATTGGTTAGGTGGAGTGGCAATCTTAACAGTGTTAGTGTGGATTTTCATGTATCCCGACTATGTTGGAATTTGTCCCTCTATTGGTGAATTTGAAGAGACTTTTTGTATTGCTAGATTTACGGCGATTGTTGAGCCAGTCTCTATTTTACTCAGTGGTCTTCTTTTGTCATTTGTACTTGCTATCACCACAGCCGATTCAGTTTTCAGAATATGGAAGAAATTTTCTTATGCCTACATGCCATTTGCCGTTCTTCTTATATTTCTTGCTCCTAATACCTCAAGAAATATTCTAGGTATCGATCGTGAATTCACTTCCATCTGGCTCAGTATCCTCTACGTCATCATCTCCCTCGTCCTCATTACATATAAATCCTGGCGAATAAAGCGAAGTACGAAATAGGTCGCATTAGCTCTATAGTAAAAAAGGGTGTTACGCACTTCAATACTTGGTATGGTATAGAGGTGACATTCGCACTCTAACTCATAAACAAAACCAAGCTATGGCAAACACCATTACAGCTGAAGAATTAAAGAAAAAAATTGACGAGGGAGGAGAACTGTACCTCATCAACACGCTTTCGGAAGATAGTTTCGAAATGCGGCACATTCCAAAATCACGAAATGTGCCTAACGGTCCGCAATTTCTTTCGCAATTCGAGCAAGAAGTGGGAGCTCCCAAAGATGCGGAAATTATCGTGTATTGCTCTTCCAATACATGCCACGCAAGCATTGATGCGGGGAAAGCGCTTGAAGAAGCCGGATATACAAATATAATTCATTACGAAGACGGCATTGCAGGTTGGCAAGATGCGGGATACGAATTCGAAGGCGCGGTGACCGAGGCGTAGACGCTGTTGCCCATATATATTTGTAGCCAACAGGCTTAGGTACCCTTGCATTACTTTCGCGCAACCCCAACACTGTAACTACACTCTATGCGTATCACCACATCAGCGTTCGAACACACAGCGGTAATACCGTCGCTGTATACGTGTGATGGGCAGGACATACCGCCAGTATTGGATATTCAAGATGTTCCGAAAGATACGCAAAGTCTTGCCCTTATTATGGAAGATCCCGATTCACCGACCGGTACGTGGGTACACTGGACGATCTGGAATATTCCTCCGGATACGCAACATCTTGACGGACAACATGTACCGAACGGAATGGTGGAAGGAGTAACCAGTTTTGATAAAAAGGGATACGGCGGGCCATGTCCCGGATCCGGAATGCACCGCTACTTTTTCACGCTCTATGCGCTTGATAAGATACTGAACATCGTGCATGAGTCAGACAAAGATGCGCTTGTATCCGCAATGCAAAACCATATACTGGAGCAAGCGGAACTCATGGGAACATATCAACGGTAATCTGCGTTTCATGAAAAAAGAAGAATTCGAGCAGTTGGTGGATGAGGGTATAACAGCTATCGGAGAGGAATTTCTGAAATTGGCTAATAATGTTGCGATTGTCATTGAAGATGAACCATCGGCAGATCAACGACGAAAAATGCGTTTAGGCAGAGGACATACACTGTTGGGATTGTACGAAGGCATTCCTCAGACCAGTCGTCAGCACTATGGCGTAGGCACGACACTGCCAGACAGAATTACAATTTTTAGAAAACCCATTGAAGCTATAGCGGGCGATGATCCGGTACGGATCAGAGAAATGGTAGCGGAAACCGTGTGGCATGAAATCGCTCATCATTTCGGGATGGATGAGCGCCGTGTTCGAAAAATCGAAGGCGAGAGGAGAAAGCGACAGAAATAGCAGAATGTTGTATTGAATTAATTTAAAAAAATTGTATAGTGGAGGTATGATCCATTATATATGTCCATCATGTGGCGGAGTTTCGGAAATACCAAAGGTATGCGAAACGGATGGCTGTTCCAATATAGGCAGTCCTCTGAAGGAATGTACCTGTTCCGATGCGCAACATGAAGGAGTTCGAGAATAGGTAGTAGTTAAAATGACTTTTCTATTTACCGTAAGAAATTTATGGTACAATTTATTACATGGATTTCAATCGGGCTTTTAAGCCCACGAAATGGAAAATAGCATTTGCGCTGATTCCGGCTATCATACCCTTCGCGTATACGCTCTTGTACATCGACTACTATCTAAATTTTGGCTCTTGGCTCGGCTTTGTAATTAACAGTGCGAATGTTTACCTAATTTTCTATATAGGCTACCCACTATCGCTACCTTTCGAGCCTTTCCTTACGCTTTTAGGGTTATGGGAGAGTGACACTGATGCTTTGGGTTGGGGTACTATGGCGACATTTGGCGGATATGTCTTGCTTGCTTTTATCTATTCGGTTTTTTTCTATCTTCTCTATTCCATCGTGTCTCTAGCCGTACCGAAACCCAAGCGATGACATCTAGATATTGAAAGAAAAACGGCTGGAAGAAATATGGATGTAAGAATCAAGGGCAGTGCATCAGGTTCGTCAATACATGGAAGGATAGCCGGTAAACATTGTGAATATTCGACTATTCACAATAATGCAAAAAAGGCTTAGTATACAAGTATGAAAGAATTCCTTAGAAAAAACTTTGCGATTATAGCCGCGTTTGCGCTGCCAGTCGTCTTTATTTTAGTTATTACGCTCATCGCGTACTTCCCATTTCGTTTTATTTCCACTGATCATAACTTTGTGTATGCTTCCTGCTCAATAGGCAGAGACTTCTACGACAACCAATGTATTGAGTACTTGCGACATCGATATTCCGTTGTGGACAATGCTGTCGTGGTAAATGAAGATGATTTTAAAATAGATACAAACAGAGACGGAAATCCAGACATCCAACCAACGTACTCGGCACGCCTCTTCTTACACGATTCAAAAGAGAATGAAAGCAGAGAAATTACACTCGAAGAAGCGCGCACGCTTTCCCTGAGCGGACTTCTAACTTCTCCTGATGGGATTACAATATCGAGCGGCTATAACAGAGGTGCTGACTTCTTCCTCTTTTCCAGCGGCGGTTCTTCGTACGGACATTACCTCACAAAAGGAAAGAGTAGGAGCAGACTAAACCTCATCAACGAAGATGACAATTACAACTACAGAGACAACTTTCATTTTATCGGCTGGGTCACGCCCGGACGAAACTAACTTCTTTCTATCAGTATGAACAAAGATGCCCTATTGCAAGAACTTTCAGCGAAAATAGAGAGTGGAGAGATACAACGCGAAGAAGTAACGGCACGACTGAACACGGCAGAGAACATGGCGGAAGATCATGGAATGGGAATTGTAAAATTACCGCACGTATCCGTAACAAAAATTCTGTACATCTTAGGAGCAACCATTGTCCTTATCGGCATCGCGTTTTTTGTTGCGCAGATCTGGGATGATATCAATTCATTCGGCCGTATTGCAATTACATTGGGCTTGGGTCTTCTCGTAGCAGCAATCGGTTCTGTACTCATGCAGCAAAAACCTGAAGAGAATCTTGGCGCGATTTTTCATCTTATCGGTGGCATTCTGATTCCCGGCGGTATAGCGGTCACGCTGTATGAACTGGATATTGACAGCGATTGGACATACGCCCTCACATTCGGAAGCCTCTTTATCGCATACCTCCTCTTAAGCACGGTGCACAAGCATGCGATTTTAACGTTTTTTGCAATTGTCAACGGTACCGTTCCGGCATACCTCTTGCTCAATGCCATCATTAATACTACCGACCTTCCATTTAACGCATCATTGTTGTTTGAATATTTGACCATGGCGATAGGGCTAAGTTATCTGTTGCTTGCGCATACGTTCCGTACCGGCTGGAACAGATACCTCATTGGTGCATTGTATTTCTTTGGAAGTACCGCGTTCCTCGGAGCGACGTTCATGCAAGTATACGATTCCTTTGTATGGGAATTGCTGTACTTCATCATCGTAATCGGTGGCTTGCTTTTCTCCGCATACGTCAAGAGCCGAAGCGTACTGGTAATGAGCACCATCTTCTTGATCGCCCACTTCACCTATGTTACCGGTGAACATTTCGCGGATTCCCTCGGCTGGCCCATATCGCTTGTTTTGCTCGGCTTTATCATTATCGCACTCGGGTACGCTTCGATAACGATTAATAAGAAATACATCAACAAGGCAGCGTAGAATAACGAAGAATCAGGTCTGAGTAAATACCCTTACGCTTTTGAGTATGCGTTTGTATGGTACAATATACGTACAGATAAATTTTTAAGCACAATATGTTATGAGATCAATTTCATTTCCGTGGATAACTTCATTTCTCGCCGTCTTCGGACTTGCGGCGTTTGTTTCAGTAGGCTCCGTTGCGGCAAGCCACTTCCATCTAGACCTGTTTCCGTTTACCCAAAGCGAATTGGATACAAACTGGGAAGCAGACCGCCAATTCCCGTCTGACGGAGTTACGTCGGTAACCGCATTCGGTCGAGACGATGTGGCTCGCATCGGTATCGATAGCAGCGAAACAACCGCAGGTACATTTACTCGTACAGAGGGTATTAAGACCGTTGGAGCGCATAACTTCGGCACGGCAGTTGAAGTTGACCTTTACGTTGATCCCTCTTGGGAAACTAACGCAACTCGCGCGGGATTCTGGGTAGTAGGTGATGACGGAGCGGGAGCTCGAGACAATTTGTTTGGAATTCTTGAGTTTGTACATCTTGAACCGAGCACGTCAGGGGCATCCGCACAAGGAAACCACGAAGGCTGGCGTGTGTGGGACTCTACTATTGGCTGGATCAATTTACCGAACGCATTTACATACGGGCAGTGGGCTACACTCGGTATTAAGCTAGATACCACGACGCAAATGTATAACTACTTCATCAATGGCGATCTGGTAGCCAGCGCGGCAGGAGGAGAGAATTTCATTCGAGAACTGTTCCTCAACAGCTACAACTACGGACTTGATGAATTCCCTACCTTAACCAACGACAGCTACGATGCTCATTGGAGCACCGGATTGTTGAATCCGACAACGAAGGATGATTGCAAAAAGGGCGGATGGGAAGCATATGGCTTTAAAAATCAAGGGGAGTGCATCAAATTCGTAAATACAGGGAAAGACAGTCGATAACAGAGAGGATATACCGCAAAAAGCCGCCACAGGGCGGCTTTTTGGTACCATGGGCGTACGTTAGTGTTTCCACTTTTTGCTTGATGCGATACACTTTGTTTTATGGCTGAAGAGCGATTAGAAGAAATACGAAATGCGCGCCTCAAGAAGCGAGACGCGTTGCTTGCTGCCGGAACACCTCCATATCCCGCAGAAGTGCGCAGATCGTTCCCGATCCGGGAAATTATCGATACCTTCGACACGCTCGTAGCGAATGAAGCTGCAATCGTGCTCCTGGGAAGAGTGCAAGCGATTCGCTCTCACGGCGCTATCGTGTTTTGTGACATCGCGGATGAACAAGGGAAAATGCAGCTGCAATGTACGGAAGAGACACTGCAGGATGCATTTCAAGACATTTCGCTGTTGGATACCGGGGACTTCATCCAAGCAATCGGTATTCCCACACACAGCAAACGCGGTGAAAAAACCATTCTTGTTTCTTCATTCAGTATTGTCAGCAAAGCAATTCGCCCCATCCCGAGCACGTGGTTCGGATTAAAGGATACAGAGGCGCGCTCGCGAGAAAGAGAAGTTGACTTGCTTGCAAATCCCGATGCAAAAAACGCCGTAGAAAAACGAAGCAAGGTGATTAAGTTTTTGCGGAACTACTTGGGCTTACGAGGATTCATGGAAGTGGAAACGCCTATATTGCAACCGATCGCCGGAGGAACGTTGGCGGAACCGTTCGCGACGCATCACAACGCGTTGGATGCAAATCTCTACCTTCGAATCGCGCCAGAACTGTACCTGAAACGTCTGCTGGTCGGTGGCTTTGAAAAAGTATTCGAGATCGGA
>CAZSWB010000021.1:0-8398 GCA_964610675.1 uncultured Candidatus Saccharibacteria bacterium | reverse complement strand
TCCGGCGATCGGATCATCATTCAATACGCGTAGGGTGCCAAAGCCCATACGCTCCTCGTTGTGGTAATCCGCAAAGCTGAACGAATGGAACGTCTGTAGCCAGCCAAGATTTGCCTTCCCTCTTGTAGCTGCTACATGGATAACGGATTTCATATACTTGAAGCATACGGCTATGTGACTTTATTGTCATTGTGCTACCATTATCGCTATGAAGTTTCAATCATTTTCCCATATACAACTGCCGGATTTTTCGAACCGGCTTGCTGCCATTGCTAACGCCCTTCCCGAAGAGGATTTTCAGGCTTTAAAGAAAGAAATTCTCGGAACCGTGGGAGTCGAGAGGACCTATCTGCCCAAACATAAAAAAGGCGGCACTATCTCCTACAGCACGTTGCGAAAAATAGCTCCGAATGCAATTGAGTTGTATCGCTCACCTGAATTTCAAAAACTTCTTTCGAGTATTGTGGGCGTGTCCCTTGTTCCTACTCCCATACATGACGAGAGTTCGCTTTCCGTGTTGGTGTATAGCGTAGCGGGAGATCATATCGGGTGGCACTATGACCATAACTTTTACAACGGACTTCACTTTACCGTTTTGATCGCGATGGAAAATACCGGCATGAATGACGACGGACTATCATCTGCGCGGTTGATGGTTCGTAATAAAGCAGGCGATACCGTCATTCCAACTCCTCCCAATACTCTTGTAGTATTTGAAGGATCTAAAATCTTGCACCAGGCAAGCAGGATACGGGAAGGAGAGAAACGAATTATGTTAAGTATGACGTATTGCACCGATCCGAGAAATTCATTTGTGAAAGAATGTGCGCGTAGGATAAAAGACACGGCCTTCTTCGGAATCCGTGCGCTGTGGTCAAAATCTCCTACGATGTAGGCATCACGAGTGGTTCGAAGGCTAACGAAATTCCATACTGTTGCTGTACTGCTGCTCGTATTTCTTCCGCAAACGATATCAGTTCGTTTGTCGTACCACCAATATTGATAAGTGCCAAACTGTGGTTTTGCGAAATCCCCACATTTTTACGCGTAGTACCTTTTTGAAATCCCGCATGTTCAACAAGCCACGCAGCGGATAGTTTGACCAATGGATTTCCGGCGTTGTCGCTTCCCGCATCGTAATATGGGATTTGCTCGGTCATCGCGCTTTGCATGGTGTGCAATACTGTTGCGGGAATGATTGGGTTTGTAAAAAAAGAGCCGCAAGAAATACTATTCGGATCCGAAGGATCGATAAGCATGGATTTTTTCTTTCGCAGTGCGCGTACTGCCTGCCGTATTTGACGCAATCCTTCTGTTCCTGGCGCAAGATCGTCTCCGAGCGCGTCATGTAGCTCCCCGTAGCGAATGACGGGTATTGCAGACGGGTTGAGCTCAAAAGAAACAGCAGTAATGATATATCTTCCCGAATCTTCTTCTTTGAAGCGGCTCGTGCGGTATCCGAATGCACATTCTGTATTCGTAAACGAAACGTACTGCAAGGTGGTGCGATCTATGGCGTCAACTACAGATATGGTTTGCGCTACTTCCTGTCCGTACGCCCCGACATTCTGCAACGGAGTTCCTCCGCATGAGCCGGGTATTCCGGACAAGCATTCGATACCCGAAAGTCCGTGTGCTATCGCAAATTCCACGACGCTTTCCCAGTCCTCGCCAGCCTTCGCTGTAACCGTAACGAGCGACCCCAGTTCTTTTATGGTAATTCCTTTGGTTTGTATATGGATAACAAGGCCGTCAAATCCTGCATCTGCAAATATGCTGTTGCTTCCACCGCCGAGCACATGCACGCGTAATTGGTTTTCGTTTGCATACGAGAGCGCCGCAAGTATATCCTCGTCACGTTCGCACACCGCATATTCTTTTGCGTTTCCACCCAGACGGATGGATGTAAGAGGCGCAAGTGGAATTTCGCGCTGTATGGTAAGCGGCATATGAAGTTTAAGTGTATAGATTGATGTATGAAAAGAAAAACCTCCGATTGCGCGTGTCTGCAATCGGAGGGAGCCGTAGAAAGAATCAGGGTAACCGATTACCTTTGATCTGCCCGGCTCTGTAGTCCAGTCATCTGCCGCATTGGCAGTGATGGTGGCGGGGATTACGATTTCGCGCGTAATCCTGCTGTTGAACAGGAAAAACCACTGCGAACGCGGGTGGGGGTACAAATACAACGCGTGGTCCCCCATATCGGTATGCGGAATATCCGTACCCACCCGGAACCGAACCAACGACGCGACCTTGATGGTCGTATATTGCCTGCGGTGACGGGGTGAACCCGGCGCCGTAGTGTCCACCCCACCCCCACTGTGCTGAAGCAGAATCCGCGAATGCGGCCGAAAGTGTCAGTGCGAATAGTGCCATAACGAAGATTCCAAGAAGCCTTCGAACATTCATCGACGAATCCTCTAGTTAAAGTGTGCAAAACCGTGCCGGAAACGTTACCGACAACTGGAAAGAAGATACTCCTCTTGTGTTTTCTTGTCAAGCCCGCGGCCTTGAAATCCGCGCTTTCGTATTACTACCAGCCAAATCCGAACCAAGGGAATGGAGAGGGCATATATCCTGCTCCATAGTGTCCATAGCGAAAATTAACGGGTGTATAGATAAGGTTTGGTGATCCAATAAAGCCGGTTCCGTAATTTGCGGTGTATACGGGTGCAGGTCCAATAGAGGGAAAGTACGCGGGCGCAGGGTTAAATCCTGCTCCATAACCCTGAATTGGCGCTCCGGAACCGTATGTAGGTGCAGCGAATCCGGCACCGTAGTTTGCGCCATATGCAGGCTTTTGTGCTGTTGACCCATAATACGCGGGCGGTGTCGCGAATCCTGCCCCGTAGTTGGGGATATAATGTGTGGATGCAGAAGCGGGCAGCGCGGATACGCCAAACGCTACTGCTACAACTCCCAATAATAAGAAGAGGTGATGGATATTCATAATCACCCACTATACACTACTTGGATATATTATGCAAGGGTCATTTATCCGAAGAGATCGACTCGAAATCTTTGACTATTCTGATGGGTAATCTGGTAATAACACCGTCCGGGCGGAATATTTGTATGACATACTCCCCCGGGGACTCTATATTCCAGCAGCAAAAAGAGTTCGTTCCGGGTTGTATCGTTACGCTTCCGGGACTCAGAGGAACAACCGTGTTCAGTTCATTCACAAGTCGTACGGTTACCTCGACCGGTTGCGTTGCAGACGACGTGGTTGTTCCTTGCAGCATAATGGGTTCTTTTACGGTGTACTCTGACTTTTGCTTGATCGGAGGATTCTTTTGAGAGGCAAACTCAGCCCGTACAGGTGTACCCAGGCGAAGATCCAGAAATTGGGAAGGTTGATTGCCCACAGGTTGAGTGTCGGGTGAAGACGTGTCGGACGGAATAAAAAACGCGAAAATTATGCCCGCAACGAAAAGTGCGAAGATGATCCCCGCGATCTGGAAAAGTCTTTTGTTTTGCTGAAGAAACGGAACCATCATTTTCGCTGTATGACTTTACGAACGGCTTGCTCGATTGCCGGTGCGTCCATCCGATACTTTTTTAACAGCTCTTCCGGTGTTCCCGACTCCCCGAAGGAATCATGCATACCGATATACTCGATTGGTACGGGATATGTTTGTGCGACTACTTCCGAAATTGCGCTGCCGACTCCGCCGAATACTTGATGTTCTTCCACGGTCACGATTGCTTTGCAGGACCGTGCCGCGTCTTCAATCGCGTCGCTATCGATCGGTTTTATCGACGGCAAATTGATGACCTTGCATGAAATTCCTTTTTCCACCAAGTGGTGAGCGGCTACAAGAGCGGTGTGCATGATCGGACCCGCCCCAATGATGGCGACATCATCACCGTCTCGCAGGGTAAGGGCTTTGCCGATCAAAAACGGAGTCTTGTTCGTAGTAAAGACGGGCGTCGCAACTCTTCCGAGGCGAATATATACCGGTCCGTCAATCTCTACCGCGCTGTGGACGGCTTTGCGTGCTTCTTCGCTATCGCACGGAACAATAACTGTCATATTCGGCAGCACGCGTGTTAAAGCGATATCTTCAAGTGCTTGGTGTGTTCCTCCGTCCGGTCCGACGGATACGCCTGCATGCGCGCCGATAAACTTCACATTCGCATTGTTGTAGCAGGATGAGATGCGTATTTGGTCCCAATTTCTTCCCGGAGAAAACACCGCATACGTGGCGACGAACGGAATTTTTCCGTTAAACGAAAGTCCGACAGCTACATTCGCCATATTTTGTTCCGCAACGCCCATTTCGATAAACCGTTCGGGAAATTGTTTCTGAAAAAGGTTGCTACGCGTTGATTCCGTAAGATCCGCGCATAAGACGACAATGCGGTCATCTTTTTCTCCCAGCTCAACAACGCCCGTTCCGTATCCGTCTCGGGTAGGAGCCGTATGCACATCGTGGTGCAATGTTGCAGGAGATAGGTGTGCGCTTTTAGTAAAGTTGCTCATACGGTATTACAGATCAGAAGGCTTAATCTTATTATCGAGGCTCCTTAATTGCCGAAGCGCAGATCGCGCTTGTTCTTTATTAGGGGGCGTTCCGTGCCATTCGTATTTGTATTCCATAAAATCAACACCCTTTCCGGCAATCGTATGGGCGATAATACAGACGGGAAAGTCCACTATTGCTTTTGCTTCATTGCACGCGTCGATAATCGCTTCCATGTTATGGCCATCTATTTCTATGACGTGCCAACCGAACGCTTCATAACGTTCTTTCAAACTTTCTTTTTTCATAACTGTTTCCGTAGGTCCGTCGATTTGGATATTGTTGCGGTCAATAATGGCGGTGAGATGTTCTAGTTTGTAGTGCCCGGCAAATGCCGCCGCTTCCCAGGTCGATCCTTCGTCATGTTCCCCATCGGAAAGCACAACATAGGTCTGGTACGTCTTTTTGTCGATTTTCCCCGCATATGCACAGCCTCATGCAATCGAAAGACCTTGCCCAAGGCTTGCTGCGGAACTTTCGATGCCGGGTGTTGTTAATCGGTCGATATGCCCCTGCAGTCGGGACCCGAACTTGCGGAGGGTTTGCAATTCTTCTACCGGAAAGAATCCGGCACGCGCCAGAACGGCGTACCAAATGGGTGCCGTATGGCCGCATGATACATACAGTCGGTCTCGGTCCGGATCGGTTAATTGCTTCGGGCTGAAATTTAATATGTTGAAATACAGCGCAACCGCAATGTCCGCCAAGTCGAGCGGACCGGCGCTGTGTCCAGAACCTGCCGCAAGGAGCATCTTAATGACATCCTTGCGCGTAGTATTTGCCATACGCATAAGGTCTTCTTCCGTGGTGAGACGCTTCATATTCTTTAGTATACCATCTCTTTGTTATTTTTCCCGAGCAATATGTGCAAGAAGTTCCAATTGGTGCATATTTTCCGTTGTATCCCCCTCTCCAAAGATGGCGGTGTTCGCGCACAGGAGTGTTGCCCCCGCTTGTACGTACGATGGCACCGTATCTTTTCCGACGTGCCCGTCGGCGGATATGACAATATTCGGGTGTTGCTCATGAAAAGAACGAATTTTTTCAAATACCTTCGTATCCATCAGTTGATTCGCCCTTCCGGGTTTGTACCCCATAAACAATACGAACTGCACGATAGGCAAATACTCTTTCAGTCGTTCAATGGGAGTGTCGGGATTGATGGCGATTCCAAGATCCGTGCTCGTATGCTCCCCTATCGTGTTGTATACAAAAGGCAAGTCCAAGCTTCCGCTGAACGCCTCGATATGGAATATGCACCGTCCGGGATTAAGTTCGATGATATCATCCACATAGTCTGCGGGTGTTTGCACCATCATATGCAGTTCCGCTTTCCTGTTTGGCAAGTCGTCCGGTGAGATAGCGGGGAGGTCTTGCAGTCGGGTGATGTCCAAAAACCCCTTATCTCCTGCAAATATGCCGTCGGTAAAATCAACGTGAATGTGCTCCGCAACGTGCGCAACGCGATTCCAATCCTCCGAAATCTTCTCAAACGTTTTTCGTAAAATCGCGGGGATGATTTCTATATCGTCTTTTGCCCTGCCGAGAAACGAGTGAGGCATCGTCGTCATCTCTTCTCTAGCTGCGTAATTTCTTCTATTCGTCTCTTGTGGCGATCTGCTCCTGAAAACGGCGTTTTGAGGAATGCTTGAATAACTTGTTCTGCGTCGTCGCTCGAAATGTGGTCTGCGCCCAGAGCAAGAACGTTGATGTTATCATCATGTCGCGCACTTTTCGCAATAGGTACCTCATGAATGAGTGCCGCACGTATTCCTCGCACCTTGTTTGCCGCAACGGCCATGCCAACGCCCGATCCGCACAGCAAAATGCCGCGCCTCGTGTCCGGGTCCTGCGCCACCGCATCTGCAACGAGTTCGGCGTATTGCGGATAGTCGTCATCAGGAGTTTCTGCATGGCTGCCTACGTCGGTTACCTCGTAGCCGTGGGTATGAAACCAAAGTAATAGATCGTTTTTCATTCGAAACCCTCGATGGTCCGCACCAATGTATATTTCCATACTGTGTACTATATTCCCCTTCCCCTATTTTTTCCAGGCTCGGCTTTGTTGCAGGCTACTCTTGTACTAAAAACACTCTGACTTCTTTTCTTTGATCAGAAGTTGCATAATTAAATGAGCTTCGCTAGCATGGCTACTATGCTTGTTAACGAATGCGCAATCTATGATTACCATTAAAACGACAACCATTGGCCAAGCTTGGCTGGAAGCCATGGAAGAGCTGTATGCTAATGGCCGCGTTATAGAAAACGACGAGATATTTCGTGACGAGTCTTTTGCGATCGAGGTAGATAATGTGACTGAAGATTTGTTTGATGACCGCTTTGGTATGACAAAAGAGCGAGTAGATGTTATTAGTCATTATTTAATTACCGGTGAAAGAGAAAATGAGGCAACTCATGACTGGACTAAGATTTATAGGAAGCGGCTATTTGATAGCGAGCCAAACCAGATCCAGAATATTATTGGATACCTCAAAGAAAAACCAAGTGGTAAGCGCGCCCAGGCCTCTATCTGGAAACAAGAAGTCGATCTTCGTGGTCCCATAGCTCCTTGCTTGCAGCTTTTGTGGTTTCAGATCATTAATGGAAAGTTAAATATGCACGTTCACATGCGAGCGAATGATTGCTACGGAAAGCTCCTGATGAACATGGGCGAGTTTGCAGCGTTGCAACGATATGTTGCGGAAGAGCTGTCAGTTAAGCCTGGAAAATATATTCAGTTTATTGATACATGTCACTTCAATACGACTGATCAAGATAAGATTGAAAGAATAATAAAGACTTTGTAAAAAAGACCCCGAACATTGCTGTTCGAGGTCACGGGTTATTAAGGAGCTTCGTTTACCAGGTCGACAAGGTAGGTTTGGTGGATCTGTTCTGCCATTTCGTGGGATTTGTTCTCGTGAGAAACAACCTTGAGATTACAAAAAGAATCGTAATCACCCCGCCAGTATCGACTAAGCTCTTCTGCTGCTGCACGGTATCGTTGTCCCTGCGGATCACGACCATCATTGTCCAATCGACCCCGTAGCACTTCCAGTGATGGAGGGCTGACATAAATAACAAACATGCGATCAGGGAAAGCAGCTTGGACCACATCCATACGACTCACGGGCCAGTCGAGAAGTGGAAACTGTCCAGTATTCAGCGCTCGCTCGATGGCATTATGTGGGGTAGCGTAGTGAATCCCGTAGAATGAGTTGATCACCAAGAACTCGCCTCTTGCTGCCCTCTCATCCATTTCATGATCACTGATCGGAATCTTGTCTACTTCTCCTTCCCGTAAAGAACGGGTGATATATGGAGAAATATAGACAAAGCGATTATCCATCTTTTGCAGATGCCGAATGATCGTGCTTTTCCCGACGCCTGATGGTCCGAGCAACAGCAGGAATTTGGTCTGCTGCACGATATGTTATCTCCTTTGCTTGTTGAGGGTGTTCTTCAGTTCAATGGCTGTGGTTTTAACCGCTTGCTGCCAGGATGTACCCGGCTCAACAAAAGGATAGAGAATACCTCGTGACGAATTCACGAAGACCCCCACTCCCTTTGAATTCAGAAGCTTGCGCAAATCCGTGTAGCTACCTCCTTGAGCACCTACGCCCGCCAACAGAATCGGCATATCATCTGGAATACGTTTCCGCACGTCCAGAAAATCGATTGTGGCCGTTGAGGAAATGACAGGAACCATATTCTGGTTGTCATTCCATTGGGTTGTAACAAGCTCCAGTATGTACTCCCACAGCTTTTGCCCATCTGGCAACTGCAGATCCTGAACCATCGCACCGCCAGGATTACTAGTTTTCACCAGTACAATCACCAACTTGTCGTGGAATTCCTTACAGGGAATGATT
>CAZSWB010000020.1:7589-8426 GCA_964610675.1 uncultured Candidatus Saccharibacteria bacterium | reverse complement strand
ATCGCGAACAGGTTCAGGAATCGCTTCATCCAATGCTGCGATGAGATCAATGATAGGTTTTGCATCAGCATCGTCGGGAGACTTTACTTCAAGAGCCTTCGTTGCACTTCCGCGAATAATTCGAGCATTTGCCCCATCATAGTCATACTTGGTAAGAAGTTCACGAACTTCTTCTTCAACCAAGTCTACAAGTTCCGGATCATCAACGAGATCCACCTTGTTCAAGAATACTACGATCGTCGAAACCCCCACCTGGCGAGCCAAAAGAATGTGCTCGCGAGTTTGTGGCATCGGACCGTCCGTTGCCGCTACCACAAGAATCGCTCCGTCCATCTGCGCGGCTCCGGTAATCATATTCTTGATATAGTCGGCATGTCCCGGACAATCTACGTGCGCGTAATGACGCTTTTCAGATTCATACTCGCAATGCGCGGTAGATATTGTAATACCGCGAGATTGTGATTCCGGTGATTTATCCAAATCACTGATTGTCATCAGTTTCTTAACGCCACCTTTCATGTTCATCACATGTAGGATAGCTGCCGTCGTGGTAGTCTTTCCGTGGTCAACATGACCGATCGTTCCGACGTTCACATGCGGCTTATCTCGTACGAATTTTTCAACAGCCATAGTGTTAATAATAAAAAATAATAAAATGCCTACCTGTTAAGGTCATATATATTTGTATCAGAAAAGGAAATGGGAGTCAATATATACCTGCACAGACTTCTCTATTCCTGCAACTCGGGAGACAGGTCTCCCCTGATTGGCTCAAACCGAATCCGCGTTGTTTGCAGTGCATCTTGCGTTGCAGCCAAGTCATCCATCTCTTCCTCT
>CAZSWB010000020.1:0-7579 GCA_964610675.1 uncultured Candidatus Saccharibacteria bacterium | reverse complement strand
TAACGCATACGCGAGTGCAATGTCACGATTTACCCGATCCAATACTTCATCCTGCAGCGAAGAATCGATATGCTTTCGGATTGCTCGAGATACGCTCTCCGCTTGCGGAAGTGCAAGCTGCTCCTCTTCCGGCGCTTGCTGCTCGTTCTCCAGCGCCTCCTTGGAAGCCAATACAAATTGATTGCCTTCTTCGTCCGTAAAAGAAAAAGATCCGCCCAAATCGCGAAGAACGCGCATGACGGGCTCGAGCGTCTCTTTCAGTGGTTTTTGTTCGTATTGCATACAATAACTATATACGTACTCAAAGCATATTGACAAGTGCGCGTGGAGTGTACAGACTGCAAATAGTGCAAAGTACGCCCTTTAAAAATTTTTAGCAGGAGATAGAAAATGTCGCGAATATCCTCCAAACCAATCTCGGCTCATATTCGCTGGATGATTCGCAGAGACATGTCTGCAGTTTTGGCCATTGAAAATGCGAGCTTTGCATTTCCGTGGAGTGAAGAGGAGTTTCTTCGCTGCCTGCGCCAACGCAACTGTATTGGCCAGGTCGCAGAAAAGGATGATCTCGTGATGGGATTCATGATTTATGAGTTGCATAAATACCGGTTGCATGTGCTGAATTTTGCAGTGGATCCGACCTGCCGTCGTTCATCGATTGGTAGGTGTATGGTTAAGGATATCGTACGTATACTGTCTCATGGCCGCCGTAATCGGATCATGCTCGAGGTTCGCGAGACCAATGTGGAGGCGCAACAGTTCTTCAAGCAAATGGGCTTTTGCGCCACAACTGTCCTGCGAGAATTTTATGAAGATACGGCTGAAGATGCGTATGTCATGCAATACCGATATCGCGCTAGCGTCTAGGCTAGTAACGCAACCGTCAGTTGATTGAGCTTTGGAATATGGGTTGAGGTCGTGGGAGTAATACCTCTCGCGACTTTTTTTGCTTTTATATCTCCCTCACATGAGAAGAGCATAACATCTCGAGATGCATGGAATAATGTGCAGTCCGTATCCCGTATTGACAAGTATGTACTGCAAGGCACACCCTTACAGCAGTACGCCTGTTCATTTCAATTAAGGAGCACCCCAATGGCCAAACAACGTGTCAGTCGTTCTACGCAAGCCGGAAGAATTAGTGTTGAATTACTTATTTTCGATAAAGAGCTCTACGGAGCAGTGTTTCAAGTGCAAAACAATTCCGATGCATATCCTCGTGAGTGGAAAGCCTTTTGCAGGCATTTGGACAATTCTCAATACATAAAGTTGGCAGCGATGCATGATTATCAAGTCGTCGGTTTCATGCTTTTTGAAGAACGCAAGTTCGATGTCGTATTACATGATCTGATCGTCGATTATTATGCACAACGGCTATCTGTCGGAACCCAAATGATACGATATCTGCAAGATCGATTTTGTTTTTCTTGTCGAGAAACCATACAGATCATGGTGCCAGAACACAATGTAGATGCTCAACTGTTTCTCAAGAAAATGGGGTTCTTGTCCAATCGAAACAAAACAGAAAAGAATGCGTACAAGATGCACGACGGCAACTATGAAGACGGATACCTCTTTGAGTATCGCAAATAGCCTGCCACCCTACCAAACAAAGCCGTGAGAGAACATATCTCTCACGGCTTCCTTTATTTCTTCACCGCAGTACCGACAATCGTTTCCTGTACGTTTCTCGGGACTTCCTCGTAATGGTCGAAATGCATGGAATAGTTTGCGCGCCCTTGGCTCATCGAACGAATCTGCGTTGCATAGCCGAACATTTCTCCAAGCGGAACCGTTGCATCAATTACTTTCAGGTTTACCCTGTCGTTAATCGCGATAATTTGTCCTCGACGTGAGTTCAAATCTCCCACCACATCGCCCATGTAGTTTTCCGGGGTAATAACTTCGACTTTCATAATCGGTTCAAGGAGTACCGGATCCGCCATACGCATTCCGTCCCGAAATGCCATGGATCCCGCAATCTTAAACGCTACCTCGGAACTGTCCACATCGTGATAACTTCCATCGTACGCGGTCGCCTTAATATCGACCACGGGGAAACCTGCAAGCACGCCGTTCTTTGAAGCCTCCTCGATCCCTTTTCCGATTGCGGGAAGATATTCCTGAGGAATAACGCCGCCTTTAATGGCTTGCTCATATTCAACGCCCGCACCGCGCTCCTGCGGCTCCATGCGAAGCCATACATGTCCGTATTGTCCTCGGCCTCCGCTCTGCTTGATATACTTGCCTTCCACTTCCACCGTCTTGCGAATCGTTTCCTTGTATGCAACCTGCGGTTTTCCGACATTCACATCCACACCGAACTCGCGCTTCATACGGTCTACGATGATTTCCAAATGCAATTCCCCCATACCTTCCAAAATCATTTGCATGGTTTCCGTGTCCGTATGCGCGCGAAGCGTAGGATCTTCACCAATCAACGCCTTAAGCGCCATTCCCATTTTTTCCTGATCCGCTTTCGATTTCGGTTCAATCGCAAGCGAAATAACTGGCTCATGTCCTACGATACGCTCCAATACGATCGGATTATTCTCATCGCAGAGCGTGTCTCCGGTTGTCGTGGATTTTAATCCGACCAAGGCACCGATACCACCCGCGGAAATTTCTTGAACTTCTTCCCGATCGTTCGCGTGAATTCGCAGAATTCGACTGATGCGTTCTCGTTTTCCCGTAGAGGAATTCAAGACGTACGAACCTGAAGTCAGCTTCCCTGAATACACGCGGAAGAATGTCAACTGTCCGACATATGGATCCGTCGCAATTTTGAACGCAAGTGCGGCAAACGGTTCGCTTGCCAAAGACTTGCGGATAAGTATTTTTTCCGGATCATCCACAGCAGTACCTTCAATCACCGGCACATCTGCAGGGGAAGGCAAGTAGTCGACAACGGCATCTAGCATCCGTTGTACGCCCTTGTTTTTCAAAGCGGTTCCGCAAAGAATAGGGACGATGAGACCCGCCACAACGCCTTTTCGAAGTGCAGCGTTTAATTCGTCGAGCGATATCTCTTGCCCTTCCAAATACTTCTCTGTCAGCGCATCATCCAACGAGGCGATTTTTTCAACCATCTCTTCACGTCGCGTTTTCGCTTCTTCTTGCAGTTCGGCGGGAATCTCACGCTTTTCAATTTGAATTCCCATTTCTCCTTCAAAATACCAAGCTTGTTGCGTAAGGAGGTCAATAATTCCGCCAAACTTATCCTCTTCCCCGATAGGGAGAGTCAGGACGACGGTATTCTTCGTCAGACGTTCATGAATAGAGTCCAGCACTTTCCAGAAATTCGCACCGGTTCTATCCAGCTTGTTCACAAAACACATGCGAGGCACTTTATGCACATCGGCCTGGCGCCATACTGTCTCACTTTGTGGCTCCACGCCGGCTACGCCGTCAAACACCACAACAGCGCCGTCTAATACCCGCAAACTTCGCTCCACCTCTACCGTGAAGTCTACGTGACCCGGGGTGTCGATAAGGTTTAATCGATGATCCCGCCAAAATGCGGTTGTTGTCGCGGACGTAATGGTAATGCCTCGTTCTCGTTCCTGTTCCATCCAGTCCATAACCGTGTCACCTTCATGCACTTCCCCTATCTTATGGGTTAAACCGGTATAAAAAAGGATGCGCTCGGACACGGTAGTCTTGCCCGCATCAATATGCGCAATGATTCCGAAATTACGTACTTTATCAATGGAAACCTGAGGAAATTGCTTCGTAGTCATACCAATACGTTTTTATTATCGGGCAAAATGAGAAAACGCACGATTTGCTTCCGCCATGCGGTGCATATCTTCACGCTTCTTCATGGCTCCGCCCTGCTTTTGTGAAGCCTCAATGAGTTCCGTCGCCAATTTTTCCGCCATGGATTTTCCACCACGAGCGCGCGCAGCATCGCGAAGCCATCGCATAGAAAGTGTGTCTCGCCGTGCAGGACGAACTTCTTGTGCGATTTGATAGTTTGCTCCACCCACGCGTCGCGCCTTCACCTCAAGAACAGGAGCAACATTCTTCAGCGCGGAATCAAAAACCATGAGCGGGTCATTTTTCGTTGTATCGGAAATGATTTGCAATGCTCGGTAAATGATCCGTTGCGAAACACTTTTTTTCCCGTCATACATCATGTAATTGATGAATTTGGACAACGCAATATTCCCGAACTTCGGATCGGGCTTCAAATACTTCTTATTCTTGTATACTCGTTTCTTTCGTGGCATATATGTAATTTAAAAACTACTCACCGGCCTTCGGTTTCTTTGCGCCGTATCGGCTTCGCCCGCGTCTGCGTGCTTCTACCCCAACCGTATCAAGCACTCCTCGTACAACTTGATAGCGTACTCCGGGTAAATCTTTTTTTCTTCCGCCTCGGATTACGACAATGGAATGCTCTTGCAAGTTATGTCCTTCACCGGGAATGAACGCGGTTACTTCCATCCCGTTCGTTAACCGTACCCGCGCAACTTTTCGAAGCGCTGAGTTCGGCTTTTTTGGTGTCATGGTTTTCACCTGCAAGCACACGCCGCGTTTGAACGGACTACCTTTCTTAAAGACAACCGGTCGATCCGTTAACACGTTAAACCCTTTCAAGAGCGCGGGAGCTTTTGATTTCTTGGTCTTCCACTGCCTCTTTTTGCGGACTAACTGATTAATCGTTGGCATTTACGTACTATAGATAAAGGAATATAAAAAGTCAAAAGCAAGTTGGAAATTTCTCGAGAGGTGATCCTTACCCGACAAGTAACTGAATGAGCTCGACCACGGAAAAACCAGTAACGAAACTTGTAAGTCTGATCGCCGGCTCAAACACGAATTGAACAAGAAACCCGCGACCCAAGAATATGACGGCAAGCAGAATGAACATCCCGTACCGCTCAAGCATCATAATAATATCGGGACGTTTTTCCAAAAACACAAACAATACTTTCGAACCATCCAGCGGCGGAATGGGAATCAAATTGAAAAACATCAAAAATGCATTGATAAGTCCAATCGTAAGGAAGAGATACGGCAGCGCGGTGTCCGGCGGAGATATGCGAACCAGTATTCCGCAGATAAGAAGAATGACGAAATTCGCCGCAGGACCTGCAAGCGCGACTAATAACGGACCGTACTTGCCGAACCGAAGGTTGTAATAATTTACCGGTACGGGTTTTGCCCATCCGAAGATAAACCCTGCCGAGGTTATAATAAGAATAGCAGGAAGAATGATCGTTCCGAATAAATCGATGTGTTTAATTGGATTGAGCGACAATCTGCCTGCATATTTTGCAGTCGGATCCCCTAGAAAGTTCGCTGCATGACCATGAGATACTTCATGAAAAATAACGGCAATTCCGATTGCAATAATGGATGCGACAACGGAAAGCCCTTCGGGTATAGCGGTTACTTGGAACATAAAGACAGAATACCATACTTAGAAATACACGCGAAGCATCGAATCTCCTCACTTCATACCAGACCAGAAAACATTTCGTTAGTCACTCACCTCGTGGCTTTAAGCCGAGTAGCTGCATACTATCAGTATGCCAAGTATGGTTAGATGTTTCGTGATTGAACGGGGTACGGCAGGATTAAACGTTTGGTGGTGGAATTCGTGTGTTGCTTTTTTCACCCCCCTCCTTTATAGTAAAGCCTATTCTATGGCACGCATATGCGACATTTGTAAAAAAGGGAAAACTATGGGCAACAAACGTAAACTGTTGCGCGGCCATTACAATATTACCGGCAGACGAACATTTAAGCCGAACTTACAGTCCATCACCCACGAAGGCAACCGCATCCTCGCATGCGTACGCTGTATCCGCACGAAAACGAAGCACCAGTCGGTATAACACGCTGGTATTCGCGCGCCGACCGAGCGGACGTAAAAACAATCAAGCGTAAACACCCATCACCCGTCTTCGTTACATCACGAAGACGGGTTTGTCATTGCTAAAAATCCTGAAAACCATGTGTGTCATCAAAGACGCGCCCGAACGCCACGCATCGTGAACGAAAACGACAGGGCATAGAGCTTAACAGTTGGAACACCTATGGCAGAACAATGTTTGCTGGAGGAAGCGTTGTGGTAGATGAATTGTCAGGCGTTGCGGTTGGAGTTGCTGTCGGCGTAGGTGTAGGCGTTGCAGTCGGAGTCGGGGTTGCTGATGGTGTAGCGGTCGGGGTCGGCGTCGAGGTTGGTGTTGCTGATGGTGTAGCCGTCGGGGTTGCAGTTGGTGTTGGGGTGGCACTTGGTGTTGAAGAAGCTACGGGTGGAAGCGTTGGTACTGCTTCCGCCTCGTCTGAGTCAAAGCTTCCGCCTGTTTCCACAACGCCATCGAGCGGAGCGTCTTCCAGCGCAATCCAGCTGAACAACATCTTCTCGTCAGGATTCTTTAACAGCGTAATGATAAAGCCTTCCTGTGTAACATCACTGATGACATACTCACCCTGCGTGCCTACCGGTGTAGCCGTCACGTTCGGAACCGATTTGAACGGTGTGGTAAACAACACCTTCGCCCATACGGACCCTTTTGGAATCGCAATCTTTCCGCTTCGTTCATTTCCGCGCGTTAAGCTTCCCGCCACCCTCGCATTCCCATCAATCTCAACATCACTCTTTGCGATAACAAGCCCCCAGATGGTCGCTCCACCATGAACATTTAGTGCGGTAATAACTTCAAGAGTGTCTGAAATGAGAGTTTCGTAGACATTTTTGATTTCTTGAATAGTCGGCACCGGAGTCGTAACTGGAGTAAGCGGATCGGGAGAAGGAGAGGGGTGAGGAGTTGGTGTAACCTCGAGCTTCGTTATTTTTGTGGAAAGCGTCGAGGTAAGTTTCTCTTGAATCTTCAGCTTCTCCTCAATAGCACTAAGTCTCACACTTTGTTCTTGAAATGCTTGTGGGACGCTTAAGATATTAGAGAGCTTGGTTGGTTTGAACTCTTCTCCTGTCGTAAGATTCTTTCCGTAGATGAAGTGTTTACCGGAGAGTAGCTCAATCTGCTGGATTGCGCCGTACATGTCTACATTGATTGCTTGGTTTCCTTTTTCGGAGGTATATGCCCATGGGAGGTAATAGTCGCTCTTTGGGTTAAAGAGAGAGAAGTTGTGGGGGGAGAGAGTGGTGACGCTACCTGCTTCGTCGCGGACGCGCAGTTCGTGGCTTCCTGCAATATCTACGGCGAAGAGCTGGACACCGTCGGTGATACTTGTAGTTGGAGCGGTGCTGCTTGCAATAGTGAGGCAAGCTGCGCAACTTGAAGCAATATTAACAGTCGTAGCATTTCCAAGTTTCGCAAATACCATCACAGAATCCCCTTGTGTTCCATCATAGATACCTAATGCATATCCGATACTTGGCTCATTGGGCTTTGCCTTGCGCGCAGCTCCCGGGGTGGAGGAGATAGTGAGTTCGTCTCCGATACTAATAGGTCCGCCTTCCAGACTTGCTTTTACGGGAATACGTCCAGAGAGAGCGACTGCGACTTGTTTTTCTTGCTGGTACTGCGTTCCGTTAAAGCCTCCGAGGAGTACGGCTGGCTCTGCAGAAATGATGCCAAGAAGCCGTTTAGATCCTTGCGTC
>CAZSWB010000019.1:6168-8771 GCA_964610675.1 uncultured Candidatus Saccharibacteria bacterium | reverse complement strand
TGAACCGATCCGCTCATGCACTGCATTTCCTTCATCGCCGAGCTCAATGACAGGAATGAGGACGAGGCGAATGTCACTTGCCGTCAGCCGTCCCAAATACTCTATTGCATTGGTAATGGAAGCCTCACTTGCAGAGTAGCTATCGTCAATCACGGTAGATCCGGCTTTTCCGTGGCGCAATTCCATTGTTCTTGAAATGGAGGGTAGTGTTTTCAGTCGCGCGCATACGGCACTAAACTCGACCTTGAGCGTCAATGCAGCGGTAATGGCAGCTAAAATCGGCACCATCTGCCCTCGGCTTACAACAGGCAACACGATATCGCACGTATCCTGCTTTGCGGTAATCGTGCAATGGATACCATCGCGTTGAAACGAAATGTTGTTTGCAAATACGTCTGCTTGCTCTATTGCGGAAAACCAAAAAATGCTTGAACGCGTATTTTTCGCGTGGCGCACGACCGTCTCGTCATCTTTGTTCAATACCGCAACACCGTTTTCCGGAAGCGACTCAACAAGTTCCCACTTCGTTCGCGCGAGTGCATTAAGCGATCCGAACAATCCAACGTGCTGATTGCTAATTGCCGTTACAATCCCGATTTTCGGTTTCGTAAGCTCGGAGAGTTCTTTGATTTCACCAACAACATACGCACCCAGTTCCGCGATATATACGCGTGTTTGTTTCGTAAGGCGAGCTATCATGTCCTGCGCGACGCTGTACGGAGAATTGCGATGCTCCGCTGTTGCTACAATCACTTCAGATTCTCCTCCAAGCAAGTGCGTAAGATATATTTTTGTCGATGTCTTCCCTACGCTTCCGGTAATGCCGACCACGGTCAGGTCGGAGAGCTGCATACGGTATGAGCGTGCGTTCGAGATAACTTGCTGTTTCCTGAGTTGGGATGGAATTGCGACAATTCCAACGGAAAGTCCGATGAGGGCGGGAAGCAAAAAAACAAACATGGCCAAATGAAGTGCAAGGGAAGCATTTGTATTCATCAAGAACACAGCGTACATCGCCGCAAAAAATCCAACGACAACCAGTACGAGATTGGCTCGTACCGTGAAGTCGGGACGCAGTACACCTCGACGGTACACGCGAACGACATGGCCGACAAATACGCTCAACAGACTTGCAAACGCCAACAGTTCCGAACCTAGAATCCAAGCGAGCGACAAAAATCCCCAGGATGCCAAGACGAACTTGTGTTTGTGCAAAGTCCCTTCCGGAGAGAGTACGTACGCTTTTATTCTGTCGAATCGGTATTCTTTTCTTTGCCAGAGTGCAACCTGTGATAAGGCAATGAGAAGTGTATTTGCGGCCGTTACGGCAATGAGGAATGCTTGTGCCATATCATGTATCGTACCATACATACTGTATACTAATCATATCCATGGCAGCCAAGCTTACGATACAACTCTTGGGGTGGAATGGCGCACAGCATTTGCAGGAAACCGCTACTGCGCTTGCGTCCATCCCCCAACAACATGCATCGATACGATACCTCGACAACGGATCGATCGATTCTTCGCTGGAGATTGTACGAGACCTATTGCCGCATGCCGACATCATGCAATTTGAAACAAACAGAGGATTTGCAGGTGCGCATAACGCGGGTCTTGCCGTTTGCACCACGCCATACGTACTGACACTCGATCAAGATATTACCGTTATTTGGGAAGGATTGCAGATCCTCATAGAAGCTCTGGATCGAAATCCGAAACTGGGAGCAGTGCAAGGAAAACTGTATCGGAAAGAGGGCGCTTGTGTTATAGACTCCGCAGGTATTGTTTCCACCCTTGCGCTCAACGGGAAAGAGCGTGGAGCGAATGAAGCGGACATACAACAATACGAGACGAAGGCACCGTTGTTTGCCGTTACGGGAGGGTGTGGAATGTACCGAATGGAAGCGTTGCGGCAGATTGCGCACTATAGTGAAATTTCCGAATATTTTGATATCGATTTCTTCGCATACAAGGAAGATGTTGACGTGGGATGGAGGTTGAATACAGGAGGGTGGACTGTTCAATACATTCCCGTACTTGTCGGTTATCACGCACGCACGATGGGGAAGAGAGGAATGCTAAACTGGGGTATTTCTCCGAAAAATATCGCAGATCGAATTGCAAATACGAGAACAAGACTTTCGCTTCGGAATTATATATGGATGCTGGCAAAAAACATGACTATTAAAGATGAATTGAAACACGGATTCTACATTATTATTCGACTCTTTGTTTTTTTCATTCTTTCACTCTTTTCTTGGGATCTTTTTTCCGTATGGAAAGAGGCATTGGCGGAAATTCCCAAGATGCACGAAAAGCGTAAGTAGGGTATACTTTTTCTTATGAGTGACTCTGAGGACGAATTCAACAATGAAGCGTGGCGCGCAAATGCCCTGCTAGAGGACATGAATGCAAAGCTTCAGGTTGTCCTGGAAGCAGTTCAGCCGATACCGCACCTGCAACAAGATATTAAAGAGTTGAAAAATCATAATGTGAAATTGGATGAAGACATTGCAGTATTAAAAGCGAGCGTACAAATTGGTTCGCAAGAAACTACTCAACTGAAACATGCGGTAGGGAATTTGTCGAAAGAAATGTCA
>CAZSWB010000019.1:4954-6068 GCA_964610675.1 uncultured Candidatus Saccharibacteria bacterium | reverse complement strand
GAGGTGAAACAAGACGTAGGGAATTTGTCGAAAGAAATGTCAGAGGTGAAACAAGACGTAGGGAATTTGTCGAAAGAAATGTCAGAGGTGAAACAAGTGGTGCAGAAAATGGAACCCGTATTAGACGCTACGTTCGAACAAGTTGGTACTTTGTCGGTTGATATGGAAATTGTAAAAGATGCGCTACAAAAACAACAACAAGATCAAGTGGAAATAAAGCATCGATTAAACACACTTGAGCGAAAGTAAAAAAGCGTACCGGCCGAGAGGGCAGGTACGCGATCAGCTGAGTAGCTAATCATCAAAGAAACCAGAAGACGCCGATTCTGCTGATAACGCGAGTGCTCCGAACACCTTCGTAAATTCATCACACAATTTCGTATCAGAAATCCGTATTCTGGCACCAAAGTAGAGGAACAACTGCACGACCTGAAGGATGCTTCCACCCTTAACGGTAATTTCTCTGCTCACACGAGTTCCGCTCAGATCCAGTGTCGTGTCCTTGTGCAAGTTCAGGGTAAGGTAATCCAGTACACAATGATGAATTTTCACGGCGCAAGGCTCCTGTATATCAACACACAGTGCGCCATGAACAGTGCACTGATCAAACGTGAAGAACGCTTGATTCTCTTGAGAGACCGCATACGTACTCATATGGAGCCCGTGACCGAATGAGCATTTGCTAAATTCGCAGCCGCTAAGAAATACTTGACCACACAACTCAAACCCCCTGCGAAATGTACAATCCGTGAATCGTACATTGGGCAAAGGGGAGTCCGCGGAGAGACAAAACTCTTGCAGACCCTGCGCTCTGCCTGCCTCGACAATATCTTGGTGTGGGATGAAGATAAAACGGCGAAATCTTACACCGTGAATGTTGCATTCGCCACGCATACTCAACTCCAAAATAATCTTTGCAAGCAGTGCTTTCTTTGTCATCCAGCAACGCAATGTGACAGCCTTCATGACATTCTCCGAATTGTAAAGTGTTCAGTTGGTGACACAGGTATCTTCTGCGCCCAATTCGTTGTATCAGAAATGAACACAATAAACAATGGTATGTGTACGTTCATGTCGGTTTAACCCCAAGGAGCACGACAAAAAATCGCGTACC
>CAZSWB010000019.1:4347-4935 GCA_964610675.1 uncultured Candidatus Saccharibacteria bacterium | reverse complement strand
GCAAGTACGCGATAGGTAAATACTGGTGCAAAAACTAGTGAGTTGACCGGGAAACCTGAACGAAGAAAATTCACCGCCCAAGCAATCTCCTCTATGGTGTTGCAGTAAGAAAGAGAAGCAGAAATTGGAATCACCGGAACAGCTCCTTGTAAAACCGAAATCTGGTCTCTACCCTGAACCACAAGCTACTGCAATTGCTTTAACTCTTTCGTCATTGGAATGTGCTTTCCTGTTTGCGTTTTTACCTGTTTGTGCCAAAATTGGCTAGGAACAGCTCCTTAGCCACTCATATTTAATTATACTCCTATTCTGTGAAACTGTCAATTATCATCGTGAACTACAAAATGTGGCAGCTCACTCGCGCCCTTGTTGAGTCATTGCTCAAAGAACTGCCAAAATCAACCGAAATTATTGTCGTAGACAACAATTCCGGTGACGACAGTGTGTATTTGCTTCGATCCGACTTTCCCGAAATAACGGTAATTGATAACAAGGTGAACATGGGACTTGCATCGGGAGTAAATGCCGCACTTGAGCGCGCAAAAGGAACGTACTACTTGGTACTGAACCCCGACATGATTGCACTTC
>CAZSWB010000019.1:0-4337 GCA_964610675.1 uncultured Candidatus Saccharibacteria bacterium | reverse complement strand
GGGTTCCGTACAAACCTTGGTTGCATACATGGATCAACACCCGGACGTGGGTATTGCAGGCGGCAAACTCATTTCGCCGAATGGAAAATTGCAGTACTCCTGCTACCGCTTCTATACTGTCATGACAATCATATATCGCCGAACGATGTTGGGCCGTACATCCCGCGGCAACGAAGCAATACGAAACTTTTTAATGAAAGACTTCGACCATGCCTCCAACAAAGACGTCGATTGGCTCATGGGTGCATGTCTCATCGTCCGCAAAAAAGCGTACCAAGAAGTAGGGGGTATGGATGAACGGTTTTTCCTTTACTTTGAAGACGTCGATTGGTGCAGAAGATTTTGGGAAAAGAAATGGCGCGTTTCGTACGTTCCTCAAGCAGTATTTTCGCACTACCATCAGAGAAGCAGTGAGCGAGGTATTATTTTCGGAATTTTATTCAACCGGCCGACGCGTGAGCACATCAAATCCGCGATCAAATATTTCTGGAAATTTAAAGGAAAACCCGTGCCAACCCACGCATGATAAGTGTACTTTCCATTGCCGCTGCGGTGATCGGCTGCGTTATTGTTGAACAGCCCCTAACTTCTTGTGTGCCGTATGCACTTGAACTCCCCTTGACACACGAATCTTCTGAGCAACTCATTCCCCAAAAGACAGGCGGTGCGATCGACGTTGCGCTTACGGCTCAGGCAGCGCTGGTATGGGATATGGATACGAATACGATTCTGTACGAAAAAAACTCGCATGCAAAGCGCCCGATTGCAAGTCTTAATAAGTTGGTATCGGCGCTTGCGGTGCGTGAGCTGCTTACAGACTCCAACGCCTATGTGCCGATACCGTCCGAGGCGCGAAAAGCGCAATTGCAGGGTGCAAACATAAAACTTCCCGCAGGTCACCACGCACGGGTTCGCGATCTACTTGAAGCCAGTTTAGTTCCCTCCGCGACCGATGCCATGGTTACGCTTGCAATTGCGGCACGCGGATCGGAAAATGATTTTGTCGAGTATGTGAACGATCTTGCGGCACGCAAGGGCCTATTTTCCACGAAGCTTGCAACCGCTACCGGCCTTGCGGGAGGGGAACAGTATTCTACCGCACATGACGTGATGAACATGCTCGTCCTTGCATACGCAGACCCTCTCCTTCGTCCGTTTCTCTCACAGCAAAAGGGCAGCATCACGACACAAGAAGGTACGGTGCGAGATTTTGTATCCACCGATGAACTTCTCGGAACATATTTGCCGATCCTTGCGGGAAAAACGGGATATACGCTAGCTGCCAAGGAAAATCTTGCGATTATTACGGTGGGAACGAAAGGGCAGAAAATAGGTGCCGTTATTCTCGGAAGCGATAACCGTTTCCATGACATGAAGACTGCGGTAGAATATGTTATGAGAAACTACACATGGCCATGATTGCATTTTCAGATCCAACTCTCGTTATATCCGTTGCGCGTATCATAGGGATAGGTACTCTTACTTTTCTTGTTGCATTTCTTTTCACTCCGGTTCTTACCCGTATTCTGTACGTGTATAAATTCGGGAAAAATATTCGCGCTTCCGGGAACACACCCATATACACAAAGTTGCATGCAAAAAAAGGAGGTACTCCCGTAGGTGGCGGCATTATCATTTGGGGGAGCGTTGCGGCACTTGCAATTGTGTTTTGGATTTTGAAAGAAATCTTTCCGAGCGACTTTTTCTTTACGTTAAATTTTCTCACCCGCCCGCAAACATTGCTTCCGCTGGGAGCACTCGTGGCGTCAGCGATCGTCGGTCTCATTGATGACTACTTGAATGTAAAGGGGTTGGGCCCAAACGGCGGCGGACTTCGCATGAAACATCGCCTCGGAATCTATACGATCGTTGCGGCATTCGGAGCGTGGTGGTTCTACACAAAGCTCGATTGGAGTCTCATACATGTTCCCGGAATCGGAGATTTTGAAATAGGGTGGTGGTATATACCGCTCTTTATGCTGGTGATCGTATCAACGGCGTTTTCGGTTAATGAGGCCGATGGTCTCGATGGTTTGGCGGGAGGAATTCTTTTGTTCTGTTTCGGAGCGTTTACCGCAATTTCATTCGCAATCGGAAGAATTGAGCTGGCCATGTTTTGTTCGGCCATCGCGGGAGGAATACTGGCATTTCTTTGGTTTAACGTATATCCCGCCCGTTTCTTCATGGGTGATACCGGCGCCATGAGCCTCGGCACAACGCTTGGTGTCATTGCGATGCTGACAAACTCCGCACTCGTCCTTCCCATTATTGCGTTTCCACTGGTATTGGAATCTTCTTCCGTAATCATCCAAGTTCTCTCGAAAAAGTTTCGCGGGAAGAAAGTGTTTCTCTCTGCGCCCATTCACCATCATTTCGAAGCGCTCGGGTGGCCGGAAACGAAAGTTACGATGCGCTTCTGGATTATATCCGCGGTTTCCGCGAGCATTGGTTTGGTTATCGGGCTATTGGGAATGGGAACATAGCATATGCCGCAATCTCTTGCCGAAAAGAACGTTTTGGTCTTGGGGCTCGGGCTGCACGGTGGGGCAATTGGAACGATACGCTGGCTCCATACTCAGGGAGCGAATATTATTGTGTCCGATACAAAAACCGAAAAACAGCTCGCTTCTTCCGTTAAAACATTGCAAGACATTCCGGGAATTACGTATCTGTTTGGAAATCAGGATTTATTGGATTTGGATGGTATTGATATCATCATTCGCAATCCCGGCGTACCGCGTACCGCTCCCGTATTGCAACGCGCGAAGGAAATGGGAATTGATATTACCATGGATAGCGAGCTTTTCTTCGCGCATTCTCGAAGTGCAAACATTATCGGTATAACCGGATCAAAAGGAAAAACAACAACCGCTACCGCAATTGCAGCCGTCATGCGAGCAGCGGATGCCCGAACGGTAGCCGTTGGTATAGACGGCGTATCTCCACTGGGGAAGCTGGAAGAAGTTCGAGAACGAGATACGCCAATTGTATTTGAACTATCAAGCTGGCGACTGGAACCGTTGCAAGAAAAAGGAATCAGTCCGCATGTTGCCGTATGTACATCGTTGTACCGCGATCATTTAAACACCTACGCGTCGTTTGAAGAATACATTGCAACGAAGGAGCAAATCATACGAAATCAATCGAACAATGATATTGCGATACTCAACGCGGACGATGTAAGGATCCGCACGTGGAAAGACAAAGTTACGGGAACACTGTACTGGTATTCGCTCAAACCTCTACAAGAGGAGCAAATGGGTATATGGATAGACAAAGATAATATTATGGTAAATACAACACACCCGGAACTCGCATGTGCGGTTTTGGACATTCCACATACTGCACCGCATGAGTTGCGAAACAAGTTACCCGCGATATTGATCGGAATCCTCCACGGCATGAATGCGACGGATATTATCCGCGTTCTGACACAGACGCCACCGCTCGCGCATCGGTTACAATTCGTACGAACGGTGCAAGGTGTTCCATATATAAACGACTCCGCTGCAACGATGCCTGATGCGACAATTGCGGCGCTATCTAGCTTTCAAGAAAAACCCATAATTTTAATTCTCGGCGGTAGTGACAAGGCGTTACAGTTCGAAGAACTGGCTGATGCGATCTCTCAACACAAACATATTTCGCACATTATCTGGCTTCCGGGCGCCGCAACAGAGCACATGAAAGAAGTGATAATCCCGCATACGAGCGCGAAGCAGCACCATGCCGCAAATATGGATGAGGCGGTTACAACTGCTGCACGTGTTGCAGATCCCGGAGATGTCGTACTTCTTTCTCCTGGCGCTACGAGCTTTGGGTTGTTTCTCCATGAATTCGATCGGGGAGATTCCTTTATCGGAGCGGTAAAGGCGCTATGATGCAGTTTAAAGCCCAAAAGTTTTAAACTGAGATACATACAAGAAAACTCCGTTCGCATGTGCTACTAGGAGTTACAAGAATAACCAGGGATTTATATCAACAATCCTCCATTATCTTCAACTTTTCCGCTCAACAATCTTCGTCCTCACAACCGTCTTGACGGACGTAGTCGAAGCAAATAGAAGTGCAAAGACCCCAAGATAAGGGTGTCCGAGCATCCACAGAATCACACAAAGGGTCAGCTCTGGCCACACAAAAATTCCTAACAGAACCCAGAACACGTTTACGGGGTCAGTAATCATGCGAAACTTCCTTCGAATTTTAAAGGGTAGAATTTACCACGTGAAGCACTGAATCTTTTTAGCAGCTATTATATATTTGTCAAGTGCTTCTCGCAAAATGTCATTTAAAAGTTAAAAGTGAACAGTTCTAGGCATTTTTAAAAGTTAAAAGTG
>CAZSWB010000018.1:0-9020 GCA_964610675.1 uncultured Candidatus Saccharibacteria bacterium | reverse complement strand
AAATCAACGAGATCCGTTGCGTGAAAAAGAGAGGTATTTTCTTCGCACACCATGTGGTAGGTTTCGATGAGCCATCGCTGCTGCATAAATGCCCGGAGCGCATGTACGTTCGCGCGCAGAAGCGAAAAGTTCTTCCTTGTGTAGTTTATTGTTCTAAGCCGCATGATATTTTCAGGAGGCAATGTTTCAAGGCCATAAACGACTCCTCTGCCGGCACCATACGTTCTTTTTGCAGCTTGAACTACGCGATCATCATAAGCGCCACCCGGGTACACGATGGTGGTTGCCGCTAGCGCCTTCGCAGGCTCTGCAAGTTCTGCGGCAAGCTCGGAATCTGATAACCGCGTAAGATCTGCATGCGAAACGCTATGCGCCGCTAGTTCATGACCGTATTTCTTCGCAACCCGCACCCAATCTGCCACCGGGGCAACCGCCTGTCCCGCAATCTTCTTGTTTGGCGGTGCAAGCGGGATCGCGAACACCGCTCGAACGCCGTATGAGGCAAGGAGTGGTACCACCTGGTCATATACCGCTTGGTACCCATCATCAAAAACGAGTGAAATGGCGCCGAGTTGATTCATAGTGCAGTAATAAATTCAAGAACGTTCTTGCTCGCGGTTCCATCCGTCGTGGTGATCATTTTTTGAACAGTTGTTTTGCGGTGATCGCTTAGCTTCTCAGGATGCGTCATTCCTTGCTCGATCGCAGTCAGTAATTCGGACTGAGAGTGTACGACGGAGGTAGCGCCATATGAAATGAGATCCTTGTAATGCTCGGTAAAATCTCGATATACCATTGACCTGCGCCACCCCCACCAATCGAACCGTTTCCCGTATCGCACGTTCACAACAGGTACGTCGGCAATGAGCGACTCCAGCGCAACGGTGGAAGAATGGTTTACAAGAACGCTCGCGTGCGTAAAAATTCCAACCAAGGAAAGAATATCGGCTTCCGTGGGCGCATATTTGAATGAAGGAATCGAACTATCTTTTCGTCTTCCCGGTGAATATCGCACCGTAACACCGTATGATTCAAGTTCTCGGTATTTCTTTATCGATCCGCCCGGGTGTACGGAAGCATAGAGATACGGATTGTGAGGTATTTGTTTTGCGTCGATGCCGTTGCGAATCGTTCGGACAATATATTCTACGGGGTATAGTTCCGTGGTGGCGATGTGAATAAAGGGGCGAGTAATATCCGAGAAGCCCAATTTCGCGTATACTTCTTGCTTTGACGGGATTGTATCCTTCATAGAGAAATAGTCCAGGCGCGGAGCTCCGATCACCGTCACGCGAGATTCTTCAATATCGGGAAACGTGCGAAGGAGATGTTCCTTCATCATCATATTCCATACGATCAGGCGATCCGCAACAACGATAGGGATTTTTGACGCAATGAGCCTATCAATTTTCCAAACGTTATCCCAACTCGCAATAAAGGTGACGGTATTAATGCCCAACTCATTCGATATTCTAAGCACCGGCTCATCCAGCTTGTCATGTCCCACCGTGTTCGTAATCGCGACATCGGGCTTTACGGAAATAAGGAGGTCTTTGTATCCCCGGTCGTTTTTGGGTATCGCATGATACAAAAACTTTTTTCCAAAATCCGGGAAAATGTCCTGAGCGATGGAAGCTGCGGGAGTAAGGATATGCACATGTGTAATTGTCTCGTCCGCTTCCAAGTGGCGTCGCAGCGGAAGTACAAGTTCTCGTACATGATATCCGGATGGAGCGGAGAAAAGTAATTTCATGGCTCAATGATGGCACTTTTTGTATTGGGGCGCAACTTAGCAATACAGATAAGCAGCGTAAGCATGAAAAGAGAAAACGCACCGCCAACGTACAACATGGTTGGTACATATTGCATCCTGAATATATGTTTTCCCGCGGGAATCGCTACGCTTCGGAAGAAAAGAGGTGATTTCTCAATCGGAACGACTTGTTCATCGACATACGCACGCCAGCCCGGATAAAAGGTGTCCCGCACGATGAGTGTGGTGTCCTCTGATGCGTTTGTTTGCATAACAAGTTTTGAGGGCGATTCTGCAAGTATTTGCACACTTCCATGCAGTATTTCAATCCGGGGTTTCGCATCAATCGTTTCAATATGCACCCCTCCTGTCTTCGTAGCAGAAAGGACAGCTCCTATGGAAAGTTCTTTTGCCAGTGCAGTATCTTTAACAGTACCCGCTGGTGTTGGATACAGTTGTTCGAGTACCGCTCCCTGATCGGATAAATCAAGTGATGCGGGCCACTGCGAACCATATATTCCAAACGTGGCTGATTGCATGGGAACGAGCAGGTTTTTTTGCAGTTCCCGGATCGTTTCATTCGCGCGAGACTCCGGATTCGTAAAGTATGCGCCCGTATCACCGCCGCTATGCAACGCATAGACGCGCGTGTCGTGTCGCAGGACGCTCTCCGGAAGCTCCTGAATAGTTGTTGGAGGAGAAAGTACCGTATTCCACGATACCATCGGTGTTGTTGTTCCCGCGATGAGGGCGAGATCCAACACGATGAGAATTAGTATGAAGTTTTTGCCGTGCCGGTGCGTGAGCGCGTACGACAATGCGAGAAGCAACAGGATAGGAAGGTAGGTAAATGACGACGCAAGCGAGATACTGCTTGATGTCGCGGAAGAAGCCATGGAAGCAAGTTTCGCAAGAGCCGTCGGAGAGAAGTCATAGAGCGTAGAAATGTACGAGATGAGTTGCGCAGAATACGCGAGAACAAGATTACCGATTCCAACAACAACAATTCCAATGAGTGCAATACGAAAAAACAGCTTCTTTGTTGGCAGTGCGTCTTTCCATATCATATCGAATCCAAAGCCGGCACATATCGCCAATGAAAAGGTCGTAAACAAGAGCCAGCGAGCCGGAGCCGAGAATATCCACAGGGAAGGCTCGATGCCGATGAGCCGGAACGGGGATAGGGAGCCCAATGCGAGCAGAAAAGATCCGATTGCCATCCAGAAGAAAAACGCTGATGCTGAGTTTGAATCGTTGAATGTTCGGTGTTTCCATGCGTACCATAGAGCCAGGATAAGCGGAATCACGCCGATGTACGATCCGTATTCTATTTCCAAGCGTTTTCCCCAGTAAGTATCGTCGTTGCCGTAGAATTTTGGAAATACATACGTCGGCAGGTGGTAGAACGGGTAGCTGTGCTGGTTTGCGCGGGTTATGTCAAAACTTTCAGATGCGCCGCGGCTGGAGAGCATTGTCAGTTCCAACGTTGGCAACAGTTGAACGGACGCAAACAGGAACGAGCCGACACATATGAGCAGAAAAGGAACAAGCAAATTTCGCACATGTTCCGATATTCCGCGATTCATCTTGAGATATATTCCATATACAAGCGCAACGGCCATGATCAAAAAGGGAACTTGAATTTGTCCGATGAGAAACGGTAGTCCAAACAGAACGATCAGAATTCCAATTCCGTGCATACGCAGTTTTTCCTTGCGAAACAAAACGTCAATCGCGAGCATTTGCCAAGGGAACCATGAAACGGCAAGAAATATATTCAAATGCGTTACATGCTGCCATACGAATTGCGACAACGGAAACGATACCGCACTGATGAACGATGCTTCCCTCGACATTCCCAGGCGCCGTGCGAACAAAAACGTGCCCACAGCCATAAAAAGCGCGTGCGCAATCAACGCGGAGGGCAGCTCAAGCCAGATAGGCAGGAACCGCAAAACAAAAAGAACGGGGTAAAAGAACCCGATTTGCGCCGCAGCGATGACGGGAAATCCGAATGAAACCGCGCCATTCCAAGCGGGAATATCGCCTTGCAATTGCGATGACCGGAAAAACGATTCCAACGGAATGTATACGTCGCGCATATCTCCCGTAGCGGGAACAGAGCCGAAGAGCAGCGGCAGAAGCGGAAGGAGCACCGCAATACAAAGAAGCACAATGAATTTCCGATTTCCCATTGTCAGCCGAAGAAGCGAAGTTTCCATACGAGGAATAGGGCTTCGCGGATGATCGCTTTGCTCATTTTTGATTGACCTTCGCGGCGTTCGGTGAATATGATGGGGATTTCTATGATTTTCTTTTTTAACTTCCATGCGCGATAGTTCATCGCAATTTGAAAACCGTATCCGTCCGCGTGAACAGTATTCATGCCTATCGCACGAAGCGTATCTGCTCGCCATCCCTTAAACCCGCCGGTTACATCTTTGTACGGCATTCCCGTTATCGTACTTGCATATACGTTCCCGAAGACGCTGACCAGCAGTCTTCGAAGCGGCCAGTTGATAACGCTAATTCCGTGCGAATACCTGGATCCGATCACCAAGTCCGCTCGATCCAGTGCTTCAAGAAGTCGCGGAACATCGGCAGGATCATGAGAAAAATCCGCATCCATTTGTACCACGCGCCGTGCTTCGTTCTTAAGCGCATAGGAAAAACCCTCTATGTATGCTGGGCCCAAGCCTTGTTTTTGTGCGCGAACGATCAGATGAAGATTTGAATATGTTGATTTCAGAGTTTCCACGATATCCGCCGTTCCATCCGGAGACTTATCGTCGACAATGAGAACGGAAAGGTCTTCGATATTGAGCGCAAACAAGCGTTGCACCATCTGTTCAATATTTCCCTTCTCGTTATACGTTGGAATGACTACCCAGGAGGATTTCATACGGTAGTTTAAGTATGCACCACATCTTGCAGAACTGTCATTACCTCATCGACAGTGATAACCGAAAGGCAACTTTTTGTATCCTGCCTTCCCGGATTTACCCAGTTGACATAGTTTTGTTTTTCCCACTCCGCTTTCGTCAAGTTAATTTTCGTCGATCCTTCCTTCAAAAAGCCCAATACAGATCCTGTCGGTCCCAGCAGCGTACGGTGCTTTTTTTTCTCATCCGGTATGTACTCGTTTAAGAAACATGCGGGTGCGCCGCGATGGATATCTTGGTCGCATATGAGCGTGATGGTGGGAAGCTGCATAGCGGCTGCGAAATGAAGCGGACCTGACAACACACCGATTCCCACATCGCACAACGAAAGTGTTGCAATGTTTTCCCGAATCGAAATTGGCCTTCCTTCGAATTCATGCGGGTACTTCGCTCCGAACCAAATGGGAGGAACGCCATATTTTTTTTCAATTTCTTTTTCCAGTATCGGGAGCTTGTTCGGATCCCACCCGCGTGTTGTTCGCCCTTCGATACTCTCCAAAAGCACGATGCGCGGGTAAGGATATTTTTCCATGACTTGTTGTGCAACTTCTTTATCCTTGTCTGTGAGATATATTTTATAGTTCGTAAATGTTTCACCTTCCATACCTATGTGCCGGTACAAATGCTCCATCGGATTTTCATTCTGCAAAATACCGATATCAAGTTCAAATACTTTATCGTACGCGCTCGATGCTTTCTGTGCTTCATAATACGCTCGGCTCCATGTGGGAAAAGAAACGCCTTCTTCGATGCAATACGATCCATCCAGCACATTTTTTGTTTCATGAAAATGAATGAGTTGGTCAACGTGCGGATTGGTCATCATGAGTGAAATGCAGAACCCGTCTTGATTGCGTTTCCCCCATCTTCCCTTCTTGTCTTTCAACCCCCATGCCGTAACAAGCGTAATATGGCACTCCGGATACTTGTTTTTCAACGTTTCCAAAATAGGCGGTACAAAAAACACCAGATCTCCCATGTTTCCCACATGCCGTACAAGAATTCGTTTCATAGGGAAGCGTTCTTCTTCACTTCCGCAACAAGTGCAAGTATGCGCTCTTTTGAGCGTGCATAGGTATATTGTTCCAATCGTTCACGTGCGGTCCTCATGATTTCAGAGTAGTAGGAAGCATCGGAGAGAAGCTGTTCTCCTTGTACGACAAGCTGCTCAATGCTGGTTTCCCGCTCCGCATGCAGTTTCGGAAATAAGTCGTCCTGCGCATCGGAATTCGCACCGATACTGACTACTCCCACCGCTGCGCAGTCGGCTTGCACGCGACCTCTCGTTTGCGTGTAATCGGTATTGATCACAAGCGACGTGCGCGAGAGCATAGAAAGATGCTCCTGCCACGGTTGAAAGGGGATGATGTCGTATATTGCGTCTGTAAGATTCTTGACGTCCAATTCCATTCCGGGAATTTCCGCCATTTGGATGCGATAGGCGGGAAACAGTTTTTGCAGTTTTACCGCCACCGTCTGTCCTTTGGTAATTTCGTCGCGTCCCGTAACGCCGGCAACAAATATGATATTGCTTTTTTTGTCTCGCGGACGGAATTTTTTCGAAGCGAATTCGACCGGATACGGCTGAGGCACATACCGAACCGGAGTCATGGTCATATTTTGCCATATCGAAAGAGTTCGTTTTACAATGGTGATAAAAATATCACACTCATCCATAAACCTTTTTATTTCCATTTTCGCATCCGGTTCTTCATCCCAGTATTCACGCAATATTCCGTACGGCTGAGTCGGTACACCCAGGATGACACACAAAGGATGCTCCTGACGCAGTTTCTTTATGAATGCGAGCATTTCATGTCCGTCACTTATCTGATACACAACCAAAAGTACCTCGAACTTTTTCAAATAGGAAATATCATAGGTAAGCGGCCAGTTGCCGAACAAGCGTTTTACGGCTTTTCGATACAACCGCGTAAGAAGAGGAACATCTTCGCCGGCTATGAGGGAAAGAAGGGGGATGTGTTCTCCTTCCAGCGCGGACACGTAACACCCGAAGCTCGTGGGATCTATTTCGTAAACGGGATCACACATATAATTGGGACGCTCGCTCGTGTGGCGCCAGATCCGCTTCGTTTTGCTTGCATATTCTACAACTGCGAAATTCATAGGGGAACGATCTTTTGTAATTTTCGACGAAATATATCCGTAAGTTGGTGCATCTCCTCAATACGCCATACGTGGGCTAACCCCAAGTATATGAGAGCGCCGGTACATAGCGCAACCAGCATTTGCAGAATACCGGGTAATTGCATTTGAATGACCAGCCATATTCCAAGGGAAGAAAAGGCGGACAACACAACGGTTTTCATATACGTGCCGTGGATGAAAATGCCGTGCAGGGAGGAAATATATCTTCTGAGGTAAAGAAAGTAGAGTAGTGCGGAAGAAAGTGGTACGAGAGAAGATGCAAGCGCCAACCCCGCAAAGTCCATGCGCGGAACGAGAAAAAGAAAGAGGGAAATAGCAACCACCTGAGATACGATGGTGATTGCAACCGCTGCCTTCGTTTTTTGCAACGCAAGCACCGCATGGCCGAGAATCGAGCTGATTCCCGTTGTGGTTAACCCGAGTACCAAATACAGCAGCGCAATACTGGTAAAGAGCGTGTCTTGTGCGGAAAATGACCCTCTCTCGAAAAGAAATGATACGATGTCGTGACGGAGCAACGCGACGGCAAGGATAAGGGGGAGGGTAAAAAATACAATCAGCCTCATGGAATTTCCAATTGTTGAACGCATCCCTCTCATATCTTGCGTACTGGCACATTCCGATAACAACGGATAAATAACGAGTGTTACCGAATTTAAGAAAATGATAGTCATCAGTTGCGTTATTTTTTCCGCATATTTCAGTGCGGACAAGCTCCCTTCTTCCAACGTGGAAACCAACACTCTGTATACGATACCCGCAGCTTGCGTCATCAGAATGGAAAATAAAAACGGATACACGAGACGAACGACATCATGCAGTGCCGGATCTTTCATGTTGATGAAAAAACGATATTTCATGCCGCGTTTGAGCAATACCCATACGATAACAGCAAGTTGCACCGCGGAACCGATAAGGATTCCGATTGCGAGCGCATAGATACCGATTACCCGTACGAGCAACATGATGCTTACAATGGAAATAACCGGCTGGGTGAGCCGCAACATCGCGGGTATGGTAAATTCCTTAAACGAATGGAGAATGGATGTTGCAAACTCCAGCAAGAATAAGAAGAGGAACGAGGGGAGCAGCACGCGAAGAAGCGACACGGTCATCGTATACGTATCTCCCGTGAACCCGGGTGCGATAAGGGAAATGAACGGTTTGGAAAACAACCAAATCAATGCAATGAGCACAATGTATATACATGCCATGATATTCACGATATTCAGTCCCAACGACCACGCGTCATCCTGCCTTCCTTTCGTAAGGCGATGGATGAAGAGTGGAATAAATACGGCGGTGATCGAGCCTCCCATTAACAATTTCCCCAACAGATCGGATGTGGATTGCGCCATAAAGAATGCGTCGGTAGACGCGCCCGCTCCAAAGTAGTACGCGACGAAGAGTTGCAAGACAAACCCGAGTACGGCACCTGCTGCAGCCGTAATGCCGATTATTCCCGAGTTCCTATAAACCGATTCCATATGAAAATGTCCTCGCCGTTATGTGCATCAAATCAAGTAATGCGATTATCAGCAATATGAGCATTAACGTTTGCACGAACGGATCCCGCATTCCCAAGAACCATTGCATTCGATCAAACGCCAACGATGCGAACCATCCGATGCAAAAGACCACGAGAATGATGAAGCGGGTATGATGCACGGGGCTATCGATAAACGCAACAAACATGCCAAGTGAGAGCAATATTGCCATGAGGCTTTCCGCTTCCGCACGAGTAAACTTACTTTGTACCAGCATGGCAATCCAAATCAGTACGCCTGTAATAGCAAACAGGGCGCCGGGTATGCCAATATACCCTCCGGCTCCGTGCGAAACGGAAATCTGATTGGGGTCAACCAGAGCATCGCGCATGGAAAGCATTTCTCCGCTTACTCCCGGTACGATGAGATACAGTGGCAGCCATGTCGAATAAGCAACGATGCAAGCTCCGAATGCCGATGCCAATACGCTACGGCCGGCTATGCGCAGCAATACCCACGAACCCGTCGCAATACCAAGAACGAGAGGAAAAAAGACAGGATAGTTTGACAGTGAGGGGAGCGCATAGAGGAATGAAACAATGGACAACGTACCCAATACGAACGCGGTATTGTAACGTGGTATAAACTTCCACAAGAAAAGCAATGCGG
>CAZSWB010000017.1:0-9296 GCA_964610675.1 uncultured Candidatus Saccharibacteria bacterium | reverse complement strand
TTTATTGTTGACAAAGTCATATTATAGGTGTATATATATTGGTTAGTTCTATTTTGGAATTAGCATGTTCTATCAAATTCAAAAGGAGATAAAAATGTCGGGTAAACTCGGGAAGTGTCCGACCTGTAAGAAAGAAGTATCCACAAGTGTCAAATCTTGTCCTCATTGCGGCGAAGTTGATTTTGAAGAAAAGGTAGAGGATCAGAATGGGATTGTTGTTGAACAGTGCTACAACTGCACAGGAAGAGGAACAGAGTGGGATGAAGATTCTATGAACCCTTTTCGTACTCAAAAGGTATGTCATGTCTGTAGGGATACCGGTTATCTTAAAAAAGTGCCTGTTTATATAGTGGATACTCGTACTGGCAAAAAAAGATCGCATTATCCTGATGCACAAACGTCTGCTCCTCGTCCGGAATCCGCAGGCTGTGCCTCGATCATCCTTCTCGACCTCACCCTCGTCTCAGCATTCCTGTTTGCAGTTCTGCTGTAGGAGTTGCAGGTAATGCTCATTACAATGAAGATTTTCGACCGCATTTGTGTTTTGACACGGTGCGGCTTTTTATTATTACAACTATTTTATGTGCCAATATTTGTTAGTCGGGGCGCTGGGAATTGGCGGGTGAACCCAGTCAATATGCTCCCAAAGCATATGTACTACCGGTATACGACGCCCCGTCAAACTACCTTTTCATTATTACGATTCATTTGTATAGTTTCTTATATGAGCAAGGAGAAAGACAATCAATTTAGGAAAAAACGAGGAGATACGCGTATTGGATCAATTGAGAAGCAATATGGCGTTGATCTTGGCGCTCGATCGGATATGAAGCTGAGTACCTATTTGGAGGAAAAGGGCTACTCTTCGTTAAGCAGGCTCGTTGCGAGCAGCAAGAAGAAGTAATGTTTGTAGAAAATATTGAGAGACGTGTTGCTGTCATAGCTGCGCAGCTAGCGCATGCTGATAATAAAAAGATTGGTACTATTGCCAGGTCAGGGTATTATCGATCGGCTATTATATTGATTTGTTCTGTTGTTGAGGGACTTGTTCATATGATAGTAGAACAAGAGGCCTTAAGAATGCACGGAGTCATCAATTCAAAAGACGAGCTTAAGCAGATCCATGCATTGCCGAAGAGCGTATTTGGCAGAGCAGATTTAGTAATTGCAAAAAAGGTTACGAAAGACTTGCGCATTGGCGATGATGAAATTACTTTTATGATTCTGAACCGTTTTCTTAAGCGGCATAATCTTGTAACGAAAAGAGAATTTCAAACGCTTGAATATGTCAGAAAAGAACGGAATAAGCTTCATTTACAAGGGTTGGATGTACCGGATACTGGGTATACAAAAGCAAAAGTAATAAAAATTTCAGAGCCGTTAGATTTTCTTGCAAAGAAGCTATAGTGTTGGTCGGGGCGCTGGGAATCGAACCCAGTCAACATGCTCCCAAAGCATGCGTACTACCGGTATACGACGCCCCGTTAAAATACCTAATATAGTGTGCACTCTAACTGTTTTACCTTTGTTTGTCTATAAGGCAGTCTCTGATTCACTTAAAGGTGTTTCGAAAGCCACTGCTTCTTTCTCCTAGTGTAGTCCAAGCCAGAAATTCGTTACATCTTCATCTGATGCGCGGTTTAGGGAGGTAAGGAATGTTGCAGTAGGAATTTCAAGGTATTGATGGTCCTCATGATTCTCATGTCTTTCGCTATTCTCAATAAAGAACCGTGTGCCTTCCGGAGAATGCACTACGATGACACAATCTATTTTTAGGTTGCTGTAGGCTGGCAATATGCGCGTCAGATAATTCTTGTCATTGATATACCTGTGTCCTAGGGCCCTCACCCACGCTTCGGATGTGTTGTATTTTGCGATGAGCTGATATACATCATCTCTACGAAGAATATCGAGCACCGCTCGGTATTCAATGACAGCTCCTGCTCTACAGTACTTTTCAAAATCTTCCTGGTTAGAGGGCTTGAAGTAATATCCTGGCTCACCGAGTTGCCCCACCCTTGCTTCTACCCAATCACCGTCTATTAAGCGTGAACAATCATAGTAGATTTCATTCAGTAAAAAACTGGATTCTGAAGCGCTCTCAGGCTTCTGCGCTTTTTTCGAGCTTTGCCATATTCCGAAAGCTCCCCACACCAAAAAACCTACAGTCACAACTACCATAACCGACAAAGATACTAGTTTCTCTTTACTCACATAAAAAGTATCGCACACTTGATCAAAAAAGCAACGAGCTACATTACCTGTTACCGTTAAAAAAGAATGTCTCTGATAATCTTTGAGTTGAGTGGAGCGGGTGAGGGGAATCGAACCCCTATCATCAGGTTGGAAACCTGAAGTATTACCACTATACGACACCCGCATTATATAACTATCCCATAATTCTACGATGGTGGAGTACCCCAAACTGAGGGTTCCCACAAGCTCTAACTCTAATATTTACTGTGCCATAAGGCAAGAAATCGTACCAAACTTCCTTACTTTACCGCTTCTTTCAATGTTTTACCGGGACGGAACTTCGCTACTCGGACAGTTGGAATATCCATTGGTTGGTTCGGATTTCTCGGGTTTACTCCCTTTCGTCCTTTCCGATCTCGTACCTCGAAGATGCCGAATCCAGAAAGATTGATTTTTTCATCCTGAGATAGCTTATCTAAAATCGTTTCTAAAAACGAGCTAATGACCAACTCGACGTGCTTTCGAGGCATTCTGGTCGTATCTGCTACTTTATCAATGAGACTTTGTTTATTGAGCATAAGGATCGTGGCTTAAGTGAGCGATATTACCCATTCTGCAGGATGCGCCGGATTTGTGCAATAGTTGTTGTTTTTCCCGTGCTTGGATCGGCCTCGAGAAAGAGCGCTCCCACTTCCAAAGGGCCGGATTCAGGAGGTTCCATTTTTGCGCGCAGTTGTGTTAAAAACTGTTTGATTGGAGCTTTGGCGTCCATTCCAATGATGGAATGATGTGCGCCATTCATACCTAAGTCTGTGATATATCCCGTTCCTTGAGGTAGTATCTGCGCGTCTGCGGTGGGTACGTGCGTATGAGTACCCCAGAGCGCGGTTATGCGACCATCAAGGTATAGTCCCAATCCGCGTTTCTCGCTCGTCGCCTCCGCATGAAAGTCCACAAGTTTGATTGCCGCTCTTTTTACGAGAGGATCTTTTAAAATTTCATCGACGGTATGAAATGGATTGTTCGGTTGATTTTTAAACATCACTTGGCCTTGCAGGTTAATAACAGCAACTTCATACGCGCCAAGTTGCAGTACGGTAAAACCTTTTCCGGGTACGCCCGGCGGATAGTTCGCGGGTCGTACAATATGAATGCCGGGATTGTTCAATATTTCTATTCCCTTCGCGTTATCCCATGCGTGATCTCCGGTGGTAAACGCAAAGGCATCCCATTTCATCGCTTCTTTCATCGAATCCGGAGAAATACCCTTTCCATGGGCCATATTTTCAATGTTCACGATTACGGCATCGGGAGCATATTCCTCTCGAAGCTCAGGCAATACTATTGAAATCGCTTGTCTTCCAAGTGTTCCGACGACGTCTCCAAAGATTAAAAATTTCATAGAATTCTCATTATACCACCGGTACGATATGCCACATTCCGTCTTTCTGTACGATATGCCCGGAAATCTCAAAGCCTGATGCCAATTTGTGCCCTCCTCCGCCCAAGCGTTTCGCAATTTTACTCACATCCACACCTTTCTGAGGTTCCGAGCGGAGACTGCCCTTAATTTTTCCGTATTCATACTCGACAAGCAGCATGGCAAATGTTGTGTCAGGCAGGGTGTTTAGCATACTTACAACACCTGAAAGATCATCAAGCGTCGCCTGACACTCTTCTAAGTCTTCTATTGTAATAATAGATACGCTTGCCCCGGTTTTCTTGCTTGTGAGAATACGGGAGAGTGCTCTCCCCCAGATTTGCAGTCCTGATAATTCTTTCTTTTGGTATGTTTCGTGAGCGATATGAGAAAGTCGAGCACCTTTTTGCATGAGGTACGAAGAAATCTGCAAGATTTCCGGGGTCACGCTGTCGTGCATAAAGGAGCCGGTATCGGTAAATATGCCGGTAAGCAAACAGGTCGCAATGTTCGGAGTAATAGGAATGTTCAGTTCAAAGAAGAGTGGAAACAATATGTGTGCAGTAGCGGCGGCTTCCGGGACGACGAGATTGATTGCCGCTTTTTTTGTATTGTCATAATGATGATCAATACTGATAACGCGATCTTTCCCCAACACCTCTTCTTCCAGATGCGTGCGATACAGCTGCGTATAGTCGAGCAATATTACCGTGTCGAATTCATCAACATCGGGTCTTACTGTCGTGAGGCGTTCATACCCGGGAATGAATTGAAAGAAATCCGCTGCGGGATCCGGAATGTATACTGTTGCGCTTATGCCGCGGGATTCAAGCGCATGAAGAACAGCAAGAGATGAACCGAGCGCATCTCCGTCGGGATGCTCATGAGTACCGATGAGGACATTGTTGGCACTTTCAAGTGTTTCCGCAATTTTGAGTACCGTATCCTTGTACGGTGCCAGAAGCTTATATGCCGGATTCTTTTTTGAGTTCATCGAGTTTTTGGTTAATGGTATCTGCGTGCTTTCCTCCCGCATCGTATCGGAAACGAATGCGAGGCAGCGGCCTGAATTCAAGGGAGCGATTGAGAAATCCTTGTATATCATACATCTGTCCCTGAAGAGTATCGAGGATCTCCTCCGCTCTCTCGTGAGGAATGACATACAGCCAAATATCGCTGAAACGCAAATTTGGCGTGGTTTCTACACGAGATATAGTGATTACCGTATCGGGCGGCAAAGCAGCTTCTTTGAGAAGAATTTCCCCGACCGTGCGCTGCAAATGCCGGTTTATCTTTGCGATTCTATGAGACATGTTCGTTGCGCAATACGGCTTATGCCCCGCCCGTATGGGCGACGTTTCCTTTCCTCACCTTTGTCTCTCGAAGGATTTCCAGTACGTCCCCCTCTTTTATCTTGCCCTTCCCTTCAATGGTCATTCCGACCTGGTCTCCGACCTCCGCTTTTTGAAGCGGGCGTTTTTCTCGTTGCAGCTCTACGATGACTCCGGATCCGATAATTTCCGCTTCACTATCTTTCTTTGCCTTATCTTTGCGTTTTATAACGATTTTGGCCATCGGTTCAACGATTCCGTCGGCAACTTCGCCCCCAACGATTTTCTTCTTCTGAGTTGCGAAGAATACTTTTAATACTTTCACTCGTCCAATATCTTCCGTGACAATATCGATCGGAAGACGATCTTCGATTTCTTTACGAATATCCTCAGAAAGCTGATAAATGATATTAAATAGACGAATGACAATCTTCTCCTTGTTTGCAAGCTTTTGAGACATGCCGGCTACATTGACTCCAAAGCCATAGATGATGGCATTGCCCGCGCGCGCGGTTAACACGTCTGAATCCGAAATAGCCCCCACTTCCGATCGAAGGATGGAAAGCCGTACTTCAGGAGGTATCATGGCGGTAATCGTTTGCTCAAGCGCTTCAAGAGAGCCATTAGAATCGGCTTTCAATACGATTGCAAGTGTCTTACGCTCATCTCCATCATCTGATTTCGACATTCGCTTTAACGGAGCTCTGCGAGCTGCAGCCTTCAACATCGCTTCCCCGCGCGTTTCCACCACTTGCAGGATATCTCCCGCTTGTGGAATATCTTTTAAGCCGATAATGCTGACCGGCATGGATGGAGTAGCTTTTTTAATCGTCTTTCCGTGAAAATCCTTGATGGTTCTGACTTTTCCCGATGCCTTCCCTACTACTACGTCATTGCCGACGAATAGCGTTCCGGTGTGGATGAGGACGGCGGCAATTGGCCCAAGGTTCTTATCAAGCTTGCTTTCAATAACAGTACCCAGCGCGCTGCGGTCAGGATCTGCCTGAACATTGTTTAAGTCCGCTGTTAACAGAATCATTTCCAGGAGAGTTTCGATTCCTTCCTTCTTTAATGCCGAAACTTCAACCATAACCGTCTTTCCGCCCCATTCTTCAGGTTGAAGGTCTATTTCCGATAATTCTTTCTTCACGCGCTCTACATTCGCCTCAGGCCTGTCTATTTTGTTTATAGCTACAACAATCGGCAATCCTTCCTTCTTCGCGTACGAGACAGCGTCCTTTGTCTGCGGTCGTACGCCATCATCCGCTGCAACAACAAGCACTACGATATCCGCAAGAGAAGCGCCTCTTTGGCGCATAAAATCAAAGATCTCATGCCCCGGAGTATCAATAAATGTAATGGTTCTGCCGTTGTGATCCGCTTGATAGCTGGAAATTGCCTGTGTAATCCCGCCTGCTTCTCCGGGAGCAATATTTGCGGAACGAATCGTATCCAGGAGTGTGGTTTTTCCATGGTCTACATGCCCCATGATGGTCACGACCGGCGGTCGAGGTTTTTGTTTTTTCGGATCTTCTTTCTTTGCAATTTCATCGAGCTTTTCCGGAGTTAATATGTCTTTTTCCAACTCCTCGACATTTTCCGTCGTCTTATACCCGAGTTCTTGAGCGATGATTGCGGCAGTGTCATAATCGAGATCATCATTGAGATTCGCTAGTACACCGTTTTTCAGCAATGTTCCGAGAATGTTTCCAACAGGAAGCTCAAGCTTTGCCGCAAGATCAAGTACGCTGATAATAGAAGGTAAATCAATCGTTTTTCCTTGCAGTTGCGCTCTCCGTTCTTGTTCGTTCAAATACGCACGAACGCGAGAAATTTCAGAATGATCCAGGTTTTTTTGTCCTTCTGCGATTCGAATTCCCACCTCTTTCAGTATGAACATGAGCTTTCCTTCGGACAGGTTGAGTTCTTGCAGGACCTCTGCAATTTTTCGATTATTCTTCGATGGAAATCGTCGCTTTACCATAAGTTCCAACTATACTGTATACAAAGCCAAAAGTCCAGTAAAAACGAAGTCGTTCATTTCTATGGCTGCATGAACCCCTCAGATTCGATTTTTTTGTCATTTCTTCGTCACTGATCGCAATATATATCATCTCTATTGTACCGGATAGTCAGGATGCGCTAGGCTATGTGTGGGAGATGAAAGAATTACGGAAGCGTGGCTGAGTGGCCGAAAGCGCTGGTTTCGAAAACCAGTAAGCCTTTACCGGCTTCAGAGGTTCGAATCCTCTCGCTTCCGCCAGACAGGAATTTGCAAATACGAGTTGTCCGCCTCGCTCGGCGGTTAATTGGTATGGGATTTTTTGCGAAATAAAAATACTTTTATCAATAAAAGAAAGGAATAACGACAAAGAACCTTTTTGGGGAGTTGCGATATCTCATGCATACCTGCATGATTATATTGGTATGAAGCTACAAAACATAAAGGGTCATAATATACGCGAGTGGATAGATGAGCTGTTATATAATCTCAGTGAAGAAGAAGTACATTTTTTGCATCATAAAACGGCGGAGCGTTTACAAATGATTCGCAATGTTCAAGCGAAAAATCAGATGTCAGAATTTGAAATAGGAAATAAAGTCGTATTTCAACATCATGACCAACCGATATTTGGAACTGTTATTCGCCTTAATCAAAGAACTATTTCGGTTCATACCGAAGATCATCGTACTTGGCGAGTTTCGCCATCGTTTTTACGTAAGGTAGTGCTATCACAATAGGTGTGAAGTTTCTTTGATACAATGCACGCGGCATCAAAATACTCTTGCGTCTACCCATACAATTGACTATGTGTGCCGATTACATGAAATATCGCAATAATTTCACTTTTTTTGCCATATGATTGTTCGCTGTACAGTGCTCTCCAATCTCCGGTGATATTGATACTTCGAAGCTCTTTATATTTCCCTGAAAGTGCATGATTTCTCAACTGAGGATGAGTAGGATCTAGCTGAAAAAGCTCTCGTCGTTTACGGAAAGCTAGTTGCACGTTGTGTGGCGCACGGAGAAATTCTTTCTCGAACTTCCTGGAATGCCTAACTTTTGTAGGAATTTTTACCATCGGCAATGAGACCATCCAGGTACGCAAGCTCTTCTTGGAAGTCCGTAAACTCTCGATATCGCCCCGCTTTCATATCCGCATTGGATTCCTTAAGCATTTGTATAAGAGCCTTGCTCGGTTCCTCGTCTGCAGCAGAAAAGTGAACTGTCTTGGTCTTGAGAAAGTGCTTCAAATAGGCCTTTAAGAGTGAGCTGAGGCTAAATCCCAAGTCCTCGGCAAGCTCTTGCGCCGCCTTTTTGGTTTTTGCGTCGATTTTGATATTTATAGCCTCTGTATTCATATACCAAAAGTGTATCAAAAGTATATACTTTTGTCAATCTGATCTCTTCGATACAATGTACGCGGCATCGGCCTACTCTTGCTAAAGTATTAATTCTAACTACCATCGGCGCTGAAAGGCTTAACTGCTGTGTTCGGAATGGGAACAGGTGTTTCCCTTTCGCTTGAGACACCGCGAACATTACATCGAAAAATGGATAACGAAAGAAAGAAGGTTCTATTGCTGAACAAATTAAATAATCACGCGTGATACTACGAACATATTACTAGCCCAGCTTTGCGTATACATGTTCTGTGACTTGCCTTCCCTTTACTAGACTAATTTCTTATTCTAATTACTTGCGAGGAAGTACGAACCGTTTCAGTTCACGTCAAGTGAAATAAACACGTATTCATACAACTGGACTTATTAGTATGGATCGGCTCAACGCATTACTGCGCGTACACCTCCCACCTATCAACCTAGTAGTCTTCTAGGAGTCTCATACGAAACCTGGTCTTGGATTGGGCTTCGCGCTTAGATGCTTTCAGCGCTTATCACCAGCCCAACGTAGCTACCCAGCAGTGCCAAAGAACTTGACAGCTGGTACACCAGAGGTTGGTCCCTTCCGGTCCTCTCGTCACATGATCTCACATTTCTGTGAGTGTAGACTATATCTTCACCCTTATTCGGTTCTCGAATAAAGGGGTTGGCATATGATAGTGTTCTAATGTATCAGAACTGCACACTATCGCACCTTACGCTATACATCGTTCCCGATGATAGCCTGGGGATTAGTCGTTACGGGGTCAATTCGCCAGTGGCGAACGACTTCCCACGGTATTGCCTTGCGTATACAAAAGTATATCGTGAAGGTTTCACCGTTATTAGCCAAATTTTCGACAGGAATTACTTCCTGAAGTAGCAAATGCCCTTAATGGGCTTACTAGGAAGGACGATCCTCAAGTTTCCACGCCTGCGACAGATAGGGTCCAACCTGTCTTGCG
>CAZSWB010000016.1:4578-9646 GCA_964610675.1 uncultured Candidatus Saccharibacteria bacterium | reverse complement strand
CTGCAACATTACTTGCCCACGAAACCTCGACCCGGGCTTGTTTGTAATCGATGTTCAATGTATCCGGAGGATCGTCTGTAATAAGACCATCAAACGGATCATCAATGTATCGTATGTCCGTATTTACCGTATATGTATGGCTGTTGCGAACAACTTCTTCACTTTGAAGAATCGGACCCGCCGGAACGCCGCTTACAGTCCCCACGCTGTCATACGGGAGATTTCGGATCATTTCCATTTTTTCATTGGCAAGTGCGGTAGCGACGATTCGTTGCTGGCCGTCATTGGTCGATTTCAAGATAAGCGCAATGAAACCGAACAACCCCACAACAATCACCGCCAAAACAAACGTCGCAACCATGACTTCTATAACGGTGAACCCGGACGGTGAGCGATTGATCGTCATATCACATTCACGAGGCTATAAATTGGAGAAATGATCGATATCGCCAACGCTCCTACGGCAATACCGATAACGATCATCAGCACCGGCTCCATAATAGAAGTAAGATTTTTCATCGTTTGATCGACTTCCCCCTCATAAAACAGTGCGACTTCCTTCAACACGGAGGAAAGTTCTCCTGTTTGTTCTCCGACTTTCATAATATTCAACACAAGGGGAGGAAAGAGTGCGGGATACTGATCGAAGAATTCACTCAACGCCTTGCCTTGTTCGATGTGCGCCTGCGCCTTTTTGAATATCAGGGCATATACGGGATGCGGCGTATTGTTTCCCAATATTTTCAGCGCCTCCGTGTATGCCACTCCGCTTATCAACAACGAGCTTAAACTTCTGGAAAATCGCGCAATATTGATGTCTTTGGTAATACGTCCAATAATGGGAGTGTAGAGCAAGATGTGCATCACCTGCATGCGAACGGAAGGAACTTTCAGCATCCGCCAAAGCCCCACACCTCCAAAAAGCCCAAGGATCAATACTATATACCAATACGTGGAAAGAAAATTACTCGTAGAAATCAATACCTGTGTCATGAGCGGTAAATCGACATTAAACCCCTCAAACACCTCTACAAGTTTTGGAACCACGAAAATCATCATAGCCGCTCCCACCGCGACAAGTGCGGTGATGATTACGACTGGATAGAGCATCCCGCCCATAACCGCTCGTCGCAATTCATACTCTTTCTGCAACTGAGATGCAAGCACCTCGAACGTTTCTTGCAACGTACCCGTTGCCTCCCCCACTTCCACGAAACTTACAAACAAATCAGGAAACGCTTTCGGAAAGGGACGCATACTTTCAGCCAGTGTCTTTCCTTTGCCAACATTCTGCAATACCGCCTCTATGGCGGCTATGAGCGTCTTGTTATTCGTTTGCTTTGCAAGTGTTGCAAGCGCGCTTTTCATATCAAGCCCCGCACGCAGCATCAGACCGAAATATCGTGCAAAGAGCACTCTCTCCAGCACGGGAACCCGCGAAAATATCTGTAGGGAAAAAGAAAGAGCTTTTTTCTGCTCCTCTTTCTTGTACGATGTCAATAATACTCCTTCTGCAAACAAATCTTGCCCGAGCACGCTGTGGGATGCGGCTTCCTTTTTCCCGGAAACAGCCTCACCGGTACGCTCGCTTCTTCCCGTGTAAATATATACTGGCATAAATCCTCGTTATTCTTTGGCAACGCGCAGCACTTCTGCTACGGTGGTGATGCCCTGAACGACTTTCATGACTCCATCCTCTAACATTGATACCATATTTTGCTCTTTCTTGGCAGCCGCTTCTAGTGCATCCGACGTCACATTTGAGGTAAGCATCGACTGCAACGAAGGGGTCATTTCAAGCATTTCGTAAATACCGAGCCTTCCCCTATACCCCTCGCTGCACTTATCACACCCTACCGCTTGAAACATTGGGATTTTTTTCCATGTTTTTTCCGAAGCTTCCACAATCCCCTCCTCATGGAGAAGTTGCAATACCCGATCCATGTCAACCAGCTCCGCCAGACTGTCTAACATCGATTGCTCCATTGCAGATTTTTTCCTGCACTTTTCACACAACGTGCGTACCAAGCGCTGCGCAATGATAATATTCGTGGTCGATGCAATAAGGAAGGGTTCGACCTTCATATCCATCAACCGCGGTACTGCGCCGGCGGCACTGTTCGTATGAAGCGTAGAAAGCACTAAATGACCCGTAAGCGCCGCATTAACCGCAAGCGCCGCAGTTTCTTCGTCTCGAATTTCACCGACCATAATGATATCCGGATCTTGCCGCACAAGTGCACGCAACCCGTTGGAAAACGTCAATCCGATTTTCGGCTGTACCTGCGTCTGATTTACCCGCTGCATTCGATATTCAATTGGATCTTCAATAGTACTAATATTCACTTCCGGAGAATTCAATTGCCGCAACACCGAGTACAAGGTAGTTGTCTTGCCGGATCCCGTCGGGCCGGTAACCAAAATCATTCCATTCGGTTTCGCGATATTATTTTTAAACATGTCGAGGTTTCTCTTGATCATCTTTAAATCATCGACTGTAACTCCCTTTCCCGATTCATCAAGTAATCGCATGACGATTTTTTCCCCGTCAAATACCGGCAACGTGGATACGCGAAACGCGACATTGTAGTCATCACTCTCGAGTTTAAACCGACCGTCTTGCGGCAACCGATGCTCATCGATTTTCAAATTCGCCAATATTTTTATGCGAGCAACAACACCCGGGAGAACGGTTTTGGGCAGCGTCATCATATCGTGCAAGATGCCGTCAATGCGGTATCGGATAACAAGGGTTTCTTCTGTAGGCTCAATGTGAATGTCCGATGCGTCTTTGACGACTGCATGTCGGAGAATAGAATCGGTAATTTTTATGATCGGCAGATCCTCCGCAACTTTTGATAAATCGCTCTCCGAAACCCGAACATTTTTTGCTTCATTTAACACTTGCTGTAAATGAGCTTCCAGTGTCCCCTGATATCGTGCAAACGATTCTTTGATACTGGAACTACTCGCAAGACACACTTCCAACTTTTTATCGACCTTTCTGCGAATAAACTCCACAATCTGTCGATCGTTCGGATTTGCCATCGCAACTTTCACACTCTTGTCATCCTGCTCAAATGCAACAATCAAATGCTCGCGGGCAGTGGATTCCGGAATGATATCCAGCGTTTTTTTATCAATGGAATGCTCGCGTAAATTCACGTACGGCACATTCAGTACCGATGCATACGCCTTCGCATACACTTCTTCCGTCACTTTCCCCTTTCCGACGACCAATTCGTATACGGTTTCCGTACCATTCGACGCTTGTTTTCGAATGCGCTCGCCATCTTCACGAGAAAGCGCGAGAGATTGAATGAGAATTTGCAATACGCTTTCCGCATCGGTATCGATCATATGAATGTAGTATATCAGAAAAATGACATACTCGCCGTATACAAAAAAAGCCCCGCCACCTTGATACGGGAAGGGCTTTAGGGCCAAGAAATTGAATTACTCCACGATAATTGTGCCCTTCGCTTTGGGATTCAAATGATCGTGGATGCCGTATGTCCCCGCTTCGGTAAACGTGTATGAAAATGACTCACCCGTTGCAAGCCCTTTCTTCGCGTCAAACGCAGAAAGATCGGTATGGGTTGGGTGAGGATCTGATGCCGGCCAATGAGGCGCTTGTCCGTTATTCAAAAATACAACTGTCGTACCGACCGGTATCGTAAGTTCGGAAGGATCAAACCCTACCTCGTCCATAGAAATTGATTGCAATTCGACAACATCTTCAGGAACGAGCTCAGTGTCCTCAAGTGGTACCACAACGACGTCCGAATCCACATCCGATAATACAAAATCACCCGCAGGCATATTCGATTCCGTGTTCGGCATAGCGGAGTCAAACGGAGGACTAACCTGTGCAGCTTGATCGTCCGCATTGGGAGAACGAAGCATAAAGAATGCTCCTGCTGCGATAATAATAACGCCGATTGTCATGTAAAATGATGTATTCATACGGTGCATGGTACCCGACTCAATCTCAACTGACAACCACTGTGATACAATATATGACATGTCGTTCATTGAAGATATTGCACCGCTCATTCATGGGGAAGTAGAAGGGGATGATGCGTCCATTACACGTGCAAGCAAAGACGCAAGCCTGTTCACTCTGCGCCCGCGTGCTGTGGTTCACCCGATGAATGTGGAAGATATTAAAACACTCGTGCACTACGCCACATCCCATAAAGGTATTTCATTGACTGTCCGCTCGGGAGGTACGGACATGACGGGTGGCCCGCTGACCGAATCCGTCGTTGTGGATATGTCTTCGCACTTTACGCGAATTGGAAAAGTAACAAAAAGCAACGTCCGAGTAGAGCCGGGAGTTTTTTATAGAAATATGGAAAAAGCGGCGCACAAGAAAGGTCTTTTGTTGCCTTCCTACCCCGCATCAAAAGATATATGCACCGTAGGAGGAATGGTAAATAACAACTCGGGAGGAGAAAAAACACTTGCATACGGGAAAACGGAAAAATATATCGACGAGCTTTCTGTCGTACTTGCGGACGGAAAGGAATATACCCTCTCTCCGCTTTCCGCCGCAGAATTACGGCAAGAAATAAAGAAAAAGACTTTTTTGGGAACCGTATATAAAAAGATGTATGAACTCATTGAGAAACACTATGATTTCATCCACGAAAAAAAACCAGATGTATCGAAAAACTCCGCGGGATACAACCTATGGAACGTATGGGACCGAAAAACATTCGACCTTACGAAACTCTTTGCCGGTTCGCAAGGCACGCTTGGGATTACGACGGATATTAAGTTCCGCCTTATCAAGCCGAAAAAACATTCCGCATTGCTCGTAGTTTTCCTCCCGGACCTCACGAACCTTACCGGCATTGTGGAAAACTTGATGACGTATCAACCAACCAGCCTGGAATCGTACGACGATCACACCATTTCCCTTGCGCTCAAGCTGTTCCCGAGCTTTGTAAAAAAACTGAAAACAAACGTATTCTCCCTGGCGTGGCAATTTTTGCCGGAGTTTCACATCATGCTGCGGTCAGGCATTCCGAAGCTTGTTCTCCTTGCCGAATTTACCGGAGAT
>CAZSWB010000016.1:1955-4568 GCA_964610675.1 uncultured Candidatus Saccharibacteria bacterium | reverse complement strand
TCGACTCCGAGGTGCGTCGCATCATCACGCAGCAGTACGCACGCGCGCGGAAGCGGCGATGGGCGCCATCCAACAATGGAACGTACCTTCCCGTATCGCCGCGGATAAAGAGGATCAGAAAAAATATTGGACCATCCGAAGAGAAAGTTTCAACATGCTCCGCCACCACGTCCAAGGAAAAAAGACCGCTCCCTTTATAGATGATTTCATCGTGCAACCCAAATACCTTCCTGAATTTTTGCCAAAACTTGCGATAATTTTGGAAAAATACAACATTGATTATTCAATAGCGGGGCATGTGGGCAATGGCAATTTCCATATCATTCCGCTCATGGACTTAAAAGACGAGAAACAACACGCCCTCATTCCGAAGGTATCAAAGGAAGTGTATGACCTGGTGTTTCGGTATAACGGATCATCAACAGCGGAACACAATGACGGATTGGTACGAAGCCACGTACTGGAACAAATGTATGGAAAGAAGATGTACACGCTGTTTGAAAAAACAAAAAAGATATTCGATCCGAAAAATATCTTCAACCCCGGAAAGAAAGTGAATTCGGATTGGAAGTGGGCGTTGAAGCATATTGTGCACGAGTAGCGCAAACGAAACTAGATAGCATTCATCACTAAGAAAGTCCTGGTTCAAAGTAAACAAGGAACTTATCCATGAACGAATCGTGCCTCTTTTTTCGTTCCTTCCTCGCCGCCACCGCCGACATCATCACACCGAGCCTTCGCTGAGGTATGTATTCCTAGCGCCACTATTTTCCAATTCTTTTTGTCTTTTTATTGTTTTTGAGAAAGTTTTGCTTTGTGACTATGGGTCGCCTCAGTTCTTTTTCTAACTGCTTTCTCGCAGTTCCCGCCACGCCTCCTCCCCGCCTTGCATCTTTCTTTAACTTTCCTACCCCTTTGAATCCTCAGTTCGATGAATTTCCGTAGTAGAACGCTCTCCGAGCATATTAAAATGAGCCCAAACTCATCCATATGGTCACGTAAGTTTTGACGCTTGAGACCCTTGAGTTTCTTGTATTCCTTAGGAGTAACTCCGAATGTTGCTTTGAAAATTTCAGCATTTAAGATTTCATAGTCCCTTTCCGCTTGCGCGCCTCGCTGTTGCCACTCATCGGTAAACTCTTCGCGAATCACAATGCCGCGCATACGCTTTTCAATCCAACCATCGCTATATCCCTTCAATTTGTAGAGTATTCGAGTTCGCTTCGTAGCCAGCTCTGGATTCTCTATTTCTTGCACTCGTTCATAACCGACTTTTGCCAACCAACGCTTGAATGGTTCGGCTTTCGGAGAGGGGATCGACGACTAATTGCAATACTCGCAATCTGTTTTTCCGCAGCCGGATCCGTCTGCAAAAAAAGCGAGGTCTTGTATCTCCTGCCACACACGCACGATTTCTTTCTTTAATTCCGCAACTTCTGCGTCATTAATCGTCAGCTGCTTTTTTATGAAGCCTTTCTTTTCACTTTTCTGCACGAAATCTATCTCGGCGCTTGCAAAGGTAAACGGAAACCGAGGAGATGCGTCGCACAGGAGCTTGTAAAATACGAGCTGTCGGTAATAGTCTGAGCCTTTTGCAAGCTTTTTTATTCCGTTTTCAGGCTTTCCGGTTTTGTAATCTACAATATTCACACGCGCACCCTCTTTCCAGAGACCGTTTTTTTGCTTATCCTTTGCATCAATCAACTCTATTTTATCAATCAATCCGGTAAGAGGAATTCCATCCACAACAACGCCGTGGCTTGCAAAGTTGTATTCGCGCTTCGTGTCGATAATGAATTCGCCGTTGTAATACCGATAGTATTCCTGCAGGATATGTTCCCCCACCTCGCGCGCATCTTTGGCTTGCTCCAACGTTAACACTTCACGCTGTAAAAACCGATCAAAGGAGGAAATCAATTCCGATTCATCAGGCACTGCCTTCTTCTTCTCATACTGCGCAAAAAATGAATCCAACGCACTGTGTACGGCCGACCCCAACGCCTGGTGAGGCGTTCGCACCGCGGGTACGCGCAACACGTTTTTTATGTAGAACTTCCGCGGACAATCCAAGTAGTTGTTCAAATGGGTCACACTGAGAACATGGTGTTTTAACTGAAGCTTAAGCCATGCCCGAATACCTTCCTGATCCACTTTCGGAACGGCGCGAACCTTACCATCGACAGAGCGATTGATAACCTCTTGTTCGTTTTCAATATGTTCATGGGCTATATACAAGTCGCTCGGAATTTCGCCGAGAAACAGTGACGGAACGGTCGGTCTGCCGGTTGCACTGTGCTTGGAACGCGTCAACCACAGACTTTGTTTGGCGCGGGTCACCGCGACATAGAACAACCTGCGCTCATTCTCGTTATTTTCTCCTGCATATACGTAATCATGCCGGATAAAGCCGTGGGGGAGCGGTAACTTCGCTACCTCCGGGTTATTACCCCAATGCCTGTTGTTAAACCTCGACACAACCACATGTTCGAACTCCAATCCTTTTGCCTTATGAGCCGTCATTAAATGCACCGCATTTTCAACCGTCTGCCAAGCCTGTGTTTCCACCGCAATGTTGTGCTCCTGCAAGAGCCGGATGCGACGCATGAATTCACC
>CAZSWB010000016.1:0-1945 GCA_964610675.1 uncultured Candidatus Saccharibacteria bacterium | reverse complement strand
TATGCTGCGCCTCGTTCAACTGTTTTGCTTCTTGCAACAAACGAGTCATTTTTTGCAAACACGACAACCGTTCATTTTGCGCCAGAATGGAAGCAAGCCATCCGGACTCTTCAAATACTTGATGTAAAAAATCCTGTAGCGTCACGTTCGCAGACACGTACTTCCACTGTGCGATTTTTTCTTTAAGCGCAATGAACTTTTCACTATCACCTACCTTGCATGCCCGCAATTCTTGTTCGTCTCCAATAACGGACAACAACCGCCCATGAGTTGTTCCCGCATACGCTATTACCTTCAGCACATCAAGGGGTGGCAGAGAAAGCCAATCAAATTGGAGTATTTGAGCAAGCGCATCCTCCCGATGAAGATCGGCCACGTATTCCAATAGGGTGAGTATCTGTTGGATGCAGATATCGTCAAAAATATTTTCTCCGCCTTCCAAACGCGCGGGAACTTTGAGGCGTTGCATAATCCGCAACAGTTCCTTGCCATCCCTGTTATATCGATACAACACGGCAATGTCCCGCGGAGCAACACCGGTTGCAATAAGGTCTCTTGCATGGGATGCAATCGCAAAGTCTTCCGCATCCTCCGAATCAAACACGTGATACTCCAGCGCTTGCGCGTTACGGCCGGATGCAGGATGCAACGCAACCTCCATGCCGGGAATGTATTTCACAATGGATTCTTTGTTATGGGTAATTACCGCACCGGCCGCTTGCAAGATATTTGCTTGGCTCCGATAGTTTTCTTTCAGAGAAACAATACTCACCTGTTCTTTGTGCCGTTCATAAAAATCTAGCATATTGTTGAGCGATGCGCCCTGGAAGCGATAAATGGACTGCTTGTCATCTCCCACCACAAACACATTCGGTCGATCGTCAAAACCGGTAAGCAATGCTACCACCTCGTTTTGCGCCCCGTTCGTATCTTGATACTCGTCCACCAATACGTACTGAAACTGTTCTTGGTACGTCGCCAAGAGATCGTCATTTCGTTTCAATTCCGATACCACCATCATAATCATATCTTCAAAGTCGTATCGTCCGCGCGTACGCAGCGCCTTTTGGTACCCTTCATATATCAAACACATATCTAGTTGCCGAGGTAACTGATTACGCAATTTGTCGTACCACTTTTTCATATCATTTTTAAACACGGTTCGGCAGCTGCTTTCCCCGCGGGCGCCTTCCGCGGACGCACTCAAATCTGCATATTTTTCATACAATCGCGTCACAACCGTGACGAGGGAGTGTGGCAGGTCTGACTCTTTTGCCGCATCAGTTACCGATTGAAAAAACAAATCGCAGACTCCGCTCGTTCTCTCCTTTGGCTTGAGCATAAAAAAAGCATCGGCCTCTTTTTCCGTTGCGGAAACAAATACTTGGATTCTGCCTAGAACCGCGCGGAATTGCTCGGGACTGATATCCTCTTGCTTGAGTTTTTTTATGTTTCCCGAAATATCCCGTATATACATGTACGGATCACCAAACGGCTTCAACTTGCTCGTACCGGTCAAATGATCAGTGAGTTCTCGGAACAACTCGACACCCTCAATATCCGAAAGCTCGCTCCACGAGGCGGCAAGCGCGAACAAGTCCGGATGCTCTTTTATAATATCATTGCAAAACGAATGAAACGTATGAATCCGAACATAGTACGCGGGGGTTCCTACAATACTGAGCAACCGCTCGCGCATGGCGGCAACTCCGGATTCCGTGAACGTCAAACATAAAATATTCCAGGGATCCATTTGTGTCTGCGCAAGAATATTGGCAATCCGCATTGCGAGGGTCTGCGTTTTACCTGTTCCCGGACCCGCGAGCACCATCACCGGTCCTTCGACAGTATCTACTGCCGCTCGCTGCTGCGTATTGAGGGCATCATACCCGTTCTTGAATGCTTCGGTTATTGGCACGTTTCAAGAGTAGCACGGCTGCAATCA
>CAZSWB010000015.1:0-10555 GCA_964610675.1 uncultured Candidatus Saccharibacteria bacterium | reverse complement strand
GGAAAAACCGGTGTCGGAAAGACAACGTTGCTCGAGAACATGATCATACAAGACATTAAAAACGGAAAAGGACTTGCGCTCGTGGATCCGCATGGAGACGTTGCGGAAAAGATACTCGACATCATACCGCCCGAACGAACGAACGACGTTGTGTATTTTAATCCCGCGGATATCGATTTTCCGGTGGCATTTAATCCGCTTGAGTCCGTTGATCCGCAGTACAAGTACTTGGTGGCTTCCGGCTTGGTAAGCTCCTTGAAGAAAATCTGGGCGGATTCATGGGGGCCGCGGTTGGAATACATTCTTCGAAACGTCATATTGGCGCTCCTTGATTATCCTTCCAGCACCATGCTTGGTATCATGCGGATGCTCGCTGATAAGAACTATCGCAAGAAAGTCGTTGATACCATTCAGGATCCGGTCGTAAAAGCGTTCTGGGTGAATGAGTTTGCAAACTACAACGAGCGCTTCAGGAGCGAAGCGATTTCTCCGATTCAAAACAAAGTGGGGCAATTTTTAAGTTCATCCATCATTAGAAATATCGTTGCGCAACCGAAAAGCACGATCGACATGAAAGATATTATGGACAACGGAAAGATTTTGCTTATCAACGTGTCCAAAGGACGAATCGGGGAAGATAACTCCGCGCTGCTGGGCGCGATGCTCATCACGAAACTGCAGCTTGCCGCTATGGATCGCGCAAGCATTGCCGAAGAGGAACGAAAAGATTTCTACCTGTACGTGGACGAATTTCAAAACTTTGCAACGGAATCGTTTGCCACGATTCTTTCGGAAGCCCGCAAATATCGATTGAATCTCATTATCGCCCATCAATACATCACGCAAATGGAAGAAGTGGTACGAGACGCGGTATTCGGGAACGTCGGAACCATTATTTCGTTTCGCATCGGTGCGTTTGATGCTGAATACATGGAAAAAGAGTTCGAACCATATTTCATGCAAACGGACTTGGTTAATCTTGATAAATACAACGCATACGTGAAACTTATGATTCACGGGGTTACGAGCGCACCGTTTTCCATGGAAACGATTCCTCCGCTTTTGGATACGTACAACAGTAAAGATAAGGTTATTGCGGTATCGCGAGAACGGTACGGAAAGAGCCGTGAAGAAATAGAGGAAAAAATTGCGCGATGGAGCGGAGTTGCATTTCAGGGTGGTGCCGAGGAAGGAAGTAAGGAGTCTCCCGGGTTTTCTCCCGCCAACAGTTCAAGGGGGAACATGCCAGTCAACAGGCAGGGAAGAGGGAGCAACGCACCACTATCTTCTTCCAAACCATCAGCGTTTCAAGAGCGTCGTCAACAACAAGTTGATGAATACCGACAGAAGAAGGAACCTGTGCTGGACAAATCAGTTCCAGTTGCGGCGAAACCTGCTGAACTGGAAGACGTTGTGATACCCCCGCAATCCAATGAAGTCATATCGGATTTGGCGGGATTGCTCGGGAAAAAAACACAATCAGACTTGGCTCCGTACCAAAGGGGTGGTAATAGCAGCTCCCCTGCCACCTCCGTCGGAAGAAGAGGAAATGCGCCCGATCTGCACGATGCAGTCTGCTCCAATTGCGGCAAAGAAACACAAGTTCCATTTAAGCCAACGCCAGGAAAAGATGTATTTTGCAAAGAATGTTTTGACAAACGTAGAACGGAAAAAAATGCGGAGCAAGAACAACAACCCCCGTCACCATCAAAACCTGCGGGATTTTCCGGACCAAGGCCACCAACATTATGAGGGTTCTTTTTTCCAACCACGCTGAATTCCAAATGAATCGACGGGATATTTCAAAAATATTGGTTTGAAGCGTGATAAGAAAGGCCGAAAAAACTATTCATCACACAGACAAAACTCTTATTGCACAGAGGCAATTAGAATAGCATAATAGAATAGTTCTTTGTCGAGTTATTACTACATATATAACTACCAAAATTGATGAATATAATTCATGAAGATACACTACGACCCAAATGAAGACGCAATGTATATTCGCTTGAGCGAAATGCCTTATGCAGAGAGTGAAGAGGTACGCGATGGAGTCATTTTTGACAAGGACGAAGCAGGGGCATTTACCGGTATCGAACTGTTAACCGTATCTGAACACATACCAAAACTCAATACTAAGGAATTCAACTACGAAGTTTCTGAGTTTACAAAGTAGCCAGTAAGCTCAATATACTGGCTTTTTATGCCACCTACATTCCAGTCTTGCAAAATCACGGTGTGACGCGATAGCGTCATAAACACATACCGAAGCGTAACACACAGAAATTCAACTACGAAGTTTTTGAGTTTACTTATGGAAATTGCGACTGAATGAATTGTCATTTTTTTGCATTTTCATTGATATCGCGAATACATGATGTAAACTGTTATTAGTCAGTATTAACTGTTTTCTTACAACCTAATCGGCACTAGCAACCGAAAAAGCTTACCAAGGAGCTTTACTATGGACGATTTGAAACCTTCGCTGAACCATACGACCCAAGAAGAAATAGTTGGATCTGGGTGCTTGTTATGCTGCCTCGTCGCGGTCATCTCAATATCGCTTGTAACGTACAAATTTGTCACGAGGGATACTCACCATACCAACGTAGACGAATATTCTCGAAAGGTTTTGGCACGAGATCAGGACGACTAAGGTAACCCGCTGGATTGCGCCCACGGCATGTGGAAGCAACCCATCAAACTCACCAAGTAGGCAGTAAAGGCAGCACCATAAAAATGTCAAGCAAAAAAGTTTTCGAACATCCCCGTTGGTTTTTACCCGCGGGATTTTTTTGCAAAACAAACTTAGTCGCCTCATTGCGAAGCTCCCCTCTTTGCCCCGCCTCCATGCGGGCTTCGCAGGGCAAAGCAGGAGCAGAGGTTTTGTGATATACTTTTCCTATGCGATACGATAAACCCGGTGCGAAGAAGTTTCCCATAGATAAGCCATTTGATTTTGAAGAGGATGCAAACTGGAGAGTCTTTCGTATCATGTCCGAGTTCATTACCGGATTTGAATTCCTCTATCCGCTCCGCAAAGAGGTAACATTCTTTGGTTCCGCAAGGTTTCCGGAAGGAGACAAATGGTACGAAGAAGCGCGAGCCCTCGGTAGACTGCTGGCAGAGCATAAGTTCACCGTGATCACCGGAGGAGGTCCCGGTATAATGGAAGGAGGAAATAGAGGAGCGTATGAAGGAGGCGGCGAGTCCGTTGGATTGGATATCGAACTTCCCAGTGAACAACGCCGGAACGCATACGTGCAGCGCGGTATCGGTTTTCATTATTTCTTTACGCGCAAGGTGATTCTTTCGGCCTCGGCGCAAGCATACATATTTTTTCCGGGCGGATTCGGAACGTTGGATGAATTCTTCGAAATTACCACACTGATTCAGACACAGAAAATGAGTCCTGTACCGATTATCTGCGTCGGTTCGCATTTTTGGGAACCGCTTGATGCGTGGATTAAATCATGCCTCGTTCAAGAGTACAAAACGGTTTCGCCTGAAGATACGGATCTGTATACGATTGTAAATACCGCACACGACGCGTTTGAAATAATCAAAGACTCAAAAGAACGCAAATATTTTTAACATTTTCCCTTCTGCTGATTGTTCGGTAATCCTTCATGTCTGTTTACGTAGAGAAAGAACTGCCACACATTCTTGACGGAATGCACGCGTGCTTTCATTGACTAGACATTAAATACACGGAAAGCTTATGTATATGGAGAACCACATCAATCTTCACTACGAACATGCCACACCGCACAGTGCCCGCAAGGTTATACGGCGATGGCCTGCAGCGTCACGAAAAGTTGCAGATACTCTCATAGAGCGGTACGGCCCGCCGCATGAAGTATCTCCGAGCATGCTTATTTGGCTATACAACGGAAATTGGAAACGCACGGTAATCCATAGAAATGGAGCGGCACACAATGTTCCCCACCCACATAAAGATATATTGGAACAAACCGTAGATGCGAAAGTACTCCCAGCTGACTCTTCGGAAATCATGAAATTTAACGGAAGTATCATCATAGACAGAACGAGAGGGGAAATGACCGCGTTCTGCGAAAGTGAACAAGCAAATATTTTTCTTTTAAATCTGGCGCACGATATTTGCATCGGGCGAAAAACGGCGCAAGAGGCAAAGAGCGTGCTGATGGATTCTTCCGATTTTTTTCATTCGATGCTTCCAAACCAATACCGCGATTCTCTTTTGTTTACCTCTACAGTTGAAACAAATGACCCTGACATGGTAACCGCGGAGCCGAATTGAAAAATTAGAGGCGGACGGGTACGCTTGAGCGTATGACCAACAACCTTACCGTTGCGGACGTCCGTGAAAAATATTTGTCTTTTTTTGAATCCAAGAAACACGTACGTATTCCATCAAGCAAGCTCGTTCCCGAGAACGACCCGACGACGCTGTTTACGGGATCCGGAATGCAACCGATGATCGGCTTCCTGTTGGGGCAGCCGCATCCTGAGGGAAAACGTATTACCGATTCACAGAAATGTTTGCGCGTACAAGATATCGACGATATCGGAGATAACCGACATACGACTTTTTTCGAGATGCTTGGCAACTGGTCTCTCGGAGACTATTTCAAAGAAGAACAAATACCATGGATGTTCGAGTTTTTAACGAAAGAACTGAACCTTGATCCGGCGCGCATCTACGTCACCATTTTTGCGGGCAATGAAGCGATTGGGATTCCTAAAGACTCTCAGAGCGCGTCGTTGTGGAAAGAAGCATTTGCAACGGCGGGGATTTCGGCAGAGATGGTCGACAACTCGGAACAGCAGGGTATGCAAGGGGGACGTATTTTTTCCTATGACGAAAAGAAAAACTGGTGGTCGCGGGCCGGAGTTCCAAGTAATATGCCTGTTGGAGAACCGGGTGGACCGGATACGGAAATGTTTTGGGATTTTTCTCCCGAATCCGATAACAGTCCGGAACCTATTCACGCATCTTCCCTGTACAAAGATCAACCATGCCATGTGAACTGCGATTGCGGCAGATTCATGGAAATTGGGAATAACGTATTCATGGAATATATTAAAACCGAGACCGGTTTTGAACAGCTTCCGCAAAAAAATGTCGATTTCGGAGGAGGGTTGGAACGGTTAACCGCAGCGGCTACAAGCACGCAGGATGTGTTTCAAATCGACGTATTTAAACCGATTATCCAGAAACTGGAGGAAATATCCGGTAAAACGTACGGGAACGACGAACTTGAAACACATGCCTTTCGTGTCATCGTCGACCACATCCGATCCGCAACGTTTCTCATCGGAGACAACGTACTTCCGGGTAATAAAGATCAGGGATATTTTACGAGACGATTGATCCGAAGAGCGGTGCGATTTGGTCGTTCCCTTGGAATACAACACCCCTTTTTATCAAACGCGGCAACTATGGTAATTAAGTCGTATGCCCCTGCATACCCTGCGCTTTTTGATCAACGCGAAAGAATAACACAGTGCATAACAGCAGAAGAGCATAAGTTTGGCAAAACGCTGCAAACGGGTCTTCTCAAGTTTGATCAGATTTTTCAAAATAGAGATATGATCAACGGTCAACAAGCGTTTGATCTGTACGCGACGTATGGATTTCCTATTGAGATGATCATCGAGGAAGCGCAAAAGCGTGAAAAGAGCGTTGATACGGAAGGCTTTCAGCGCGAGTTTCAAGCGCATATGAAAAAACATCAGGATTTGTCCAGAACCGCTTCCGTAGGAAAATTCAAAGGCGGACTCGCGGATCACTCCGACATGTCCGTGAAATACCATACGGCTACACACTTGCTTCACCAAGCACTGCGCACCGTACTTGGGGAGCACGTGTTGCAACAAGGGAGCAACATTACGCCGGAACGATTGCGATTTGACTTTTCCCATCCGGATAAAATGACAGAAGATCAGCGTATAAACGTGGAGCGTATCGTTAACGAACAAATTCAAAAAGATATTCCCGTTTCACGGGAAGAAATGCCCGTACCGCAAGCGAAAGCAAAGGGGGCTCTGGGTGTATTCGAGCATAAATACAAAGATACCGTATCCGTGTACTCAATTGGAGATTTCTCGTGCGAAATCTGCGGCGGTCCTCATGTGGAGCGCACGGGAGTACTGGGCAAGTTCAAAATTTCAAAAGAAGAGTCGGCCAGTGCGGGCGTGCGGCGTATTAAGGCGATATTGGAATAATTGGGTGGGAGAGGATACAATGGAAGCCATGCAAGATATTAAGCCGACAGGAAGCAAACATACCTCTCGATACAAGAAATCTCCGAATGATTTGCCTCCTGAGGCGAAAAAGCTCTACGAAGAGCATGCAAAAAAAACTCCCAAACAACGATTGAACGGATCGAAAGTTCCCGTCACAAACGTGCATATTCCCAAGCAAGCGCCCGCTCCCACGCGAGATGCGCGCCCGTTGTTCGCAAAGGTGGATATCACCAAGCGCGCTCGCAACACAAAGAAAAGAAGGATTTCCATGCGACTTGGTACGAAAGAGCGAACAATCCTGCTCTCGCTCTTTGCGGTCGTATTGCTTACCACCGGTATTGCGACATTCATCTTTCTCCCTACCGCATCCATCGCATTGACGCTGCAAACCGCCCCTCTCCTCATTGATCAGAAATTTACCATAGCGGCAAATGCTGCAGTTGCACCTAATACGGTACCGGGTAATATTTTCGAACAACAGGTTACGGTCAATGGTTCGTTTCCCGTAACCAGTACGGAAGTAATTGGGACAAAAGCGAAAGGTACCGTACAGTTGATTAACAAAACATTTGAAAAACAATTAATAAAGGAGGGGAGTCGACTGGTTACCAAGGATAACGTCCTTTTTTACATGCAACAAGCTACCACTATTCCTGCGGCGACCCCCGCAAGCTCAGCAAGCGTTACCGTGGAAGTGGAGGCTGCTGAATCCGGAGAAGCGGGAAACATTGAGCCGCAGACGCTGAATTTTGCGGCTCTGGATTCTAGCGCACAAAGTGTCGTGTACGCGCAGAACGACACGGCGCTGAGCGGTGGAACGGGCGAGGAAGTGAAGGTGGTAAAAGAAATGGATTTGGAACAAGCAAAAGAAGCGGCACAGGCTCAAATGAAAATTCAAACTTCGGGCAACGTAAATTCGCAACTCCAAAAGGGATGGCTGTTGCTAGAGGAAAGCATACGAGTTGAGCTCAATGAATTTACGCCAACAGGTAAAGTGGGTGATCGGATCGATGTTGTTCCTTTTATTGCCACAGGGACGGTCCGCGTGATGACCTACAAAGAAGATGTTCTTATGAAAGCACTGGAAAATGCCTTGCAAGCGTCTCTTGACCAAGACTATATGCTATTTCCGGGGCCCATTTCATACACCAAATCCATCGATGAAGTTGATTTTACAAACAAGAAAGTAGCCATGACTGCACGTGTTACGCACACCACAATACCGACGTTTTCCATAGACACACTAAAAGATAAACTATCGAATAGAAGCAAGGCGGAAGCGATTAATTACTTGCAGGGCTTGCCTGGTATTCAAAACGCAACCATTGAGACATGGCCGTTCTGGGTGCAAAGCATTCCTAAAGTCCAAAATAGGATTGATGTGGAGTTCATTTCGGATCGACAGCCGTAAATACCCCTAAAAAACTGATTTGACAATGAAGAACTGCTCATATACGATACATACCATCTGCGCTTCACGACTTCGGACTTTAGCAGGAACAAGTCTTTTGTCGTATAGTGTCAGCCCTCGCAATATACGTATTGCAGGGTAAATTTTTTTCATTCATAACTATTCATTCATCTGTCTAAACAAGATACCGTTGAAGTAGACGGAGAGATCACGGAAACTCTCCCCAACACGCAATTCAGAGTCCAACTTGATACGGGTCAGGAAATCATTGGACACCTAAGCGGTAAAATGCGAATTCATCGAATTCGCGTTATGCCGGGAGACAGAGTGAGAGTCGCGATGTCGGCATACGACCTGACCAAAGGGAGAATTATCCTTCGTCTGCAATAACCTATGAAAGTACGAGCATCAGTCAAAAAAATGTGCGCAAAATGCAAAACAACTCGTCGTAAGGGGAGAGTAGTGGTAATTTGCGAAAAACCTAAGCATAAACAACGTCAACGATAACCTATGCCAATTCGTATCAGCGGAGTAACACTCCAAGACAAGCAACACATCCTCTTTGCGCTCACCCAGATCTACGGAATAGGGAGACCTTCAGCTACAAAGATTTTAAATGCTCTCAATATCGGTCAGAACGTGCTTGCGCGAGACTTAACGGAAGCGGAAGAACAAGCCCTGCGTGAGTATATAGAAAAGAATGTCCGCGTGGAGGGAGAACTTCGTCGCGACGTAGCGATGAACATCAAGCACCACAAAGACATCGGTACCTACCGCGGACTGCGACATGCCAAACGCATGCCCGTACGAGGACAGCGAACTCGAACAAACTCCCGAACCGTTCGCGGCAACGTACGAAAAACGGCGGGAAGCGGAAGAAAGTCTTCAAATGAAAAGACATAATCCTATTATACTCTATGGCTACTAAAACAACGCAAAAGAAATCAACCAAGACGAAGAAGGCAAAAGCACGTCGAAAGGTGAAGTCTGGTGTGATTCATATCAAATCCACATACAACAATACGCTTTTGTCCATTACTGATTTGAACGGGGATGTCCTGGTGTGGAGCAGCTCGGGCAGAGTCGGGTTTGGAGGAACGAGAAAAGCAACCCCATACTCCGCAATGCAAGCGGTCGCCAATCTTATGGAACAAATCAAGCCGTTCGGTATGGAAGAAGCAAAAGTGATCGTAAAAGGAATCGGAAGCGCTCGAGACTCTGCGATACGCGCATTGAGCACATCAGGCATTACCATAACTTCGATTCGAGACATGACTCCAATTCCACATAACGGAGTTCGTGCGCCTCGCAGACGACGCGTCTAACTAAATACCTATGCCACAACCACCAACAACACAACAAAAGCAGCAAGGACGAAGACGCAGACCGCAAAGCCGGTACGGTGTCGGCTTGCAAGAAAAGCAGGGGCTGAAGAAGATGTTCGGCTTGCGAGAGGAGCAACTTAAGCGCTACTACAAACAAGCACTCAAAGTAAAAGGAGAGACGGGACCTACGCTGGTAACACTTCTTGAGAGACGACTTGATAATGCGGTATATAGGGCAGGATTTGCGCAAACGCGAGCACAGGCTCGTCAAATGACGACTCACCGTTTGTTTACGGTAAACGGCAAGGCGGTAGACGTGCCATCATATTCTCTGAAATCCGGAGACAAGGTAGCGGTGCGGGAGAGTAAGAAGGGGAAGTCATTTTTCACCTCGTTCGACAAGCGCATGCAGAACTACCAAGGTCCGTCCTGGATTATCATCAATCCCGCAGAGTATGGGTTTACCGTAGCATCCGCTCCATCATACGAAGAAGCGAATATCGGTGTCGATATGCGTGTGGTCGTGGAATTCTTTGCTCGATAACAAATGAGGACTTTTTAATAATATTTATCACTATGTTACAAGAAATATATTTACCAGAAGAAATAGATATCACGAATGAAAGTCCCAATACGGACCATTTCACGATAAAGCCATACCATCCGGGATACGGACCTACGATCGGAAATGCGCTCCGCCGAGTGCTGTTATCGTCATTACCCGGTGCGGCAATAACACAAATGAAGGTGGAACGCATCGATCATGAGTTTTCCGTACTGGAAGGAGTAAAAGAAGATATTGTTTCGATCACCTTGAATGTGAAAGGTGTTCGCGTTTCTTCTACGAGCAAAGATCCCGTTGAAATCAAGCTCGTGAAAAAAGGAAAGGGAGTTGTAACGGCAAAAGATTTCGACGTACCTCCAGAAGTTACGATCATAAACGGCGATCATGTGATCGCAACGCTTACTGATGACAAGGCGGAATTCGAGCTTTCTTGCGTCATCGAACAAGGCAGAGGATACATTCCTTCCGAAACACAAGACCCAAAAGCACGCATGATCGGAACCATCGCACTTGACGCGGCATTTACACCGGTTGAGCGGGTAAGTTTTGCGGTTGAGAATGTGCGTGTCGGTCAAGCAACCGATTACCATACGTTAAAACTGACGATTTCCACCGATGGAAGCATCACGCCAAAGGAAGCATTGCAACAAGCCGCTTCCATTCTCCGCGATCATTTCACGCAACTCACGGGGGACTTCAGCGAAATGCTCACCGGTAGCCGTCCGCGCGTTGAGATTGTCGAGGAACAAAACGTCGAGCCGAAAATACCGGAGAATACTTTGAACCTCCTGCAACTTCCATCGCGCGTTCACAATGCGCTTGAGCGTGTTGGTATTACGACCGTGGATCAAGTAATGGAGCTCTCTGACGAACAAATCAGCGATATCCCCGGACTTGGAGCGAAAGCCGTGCAAGATGTTGCAAATGCGCGAGACTCCTTTAAACTATCGAAATAGCATAAAAAAACGTATTCATTGCCATGCGAAACAAAAAAAACAATCGAATATTAGGAAGAAATTCTCA
>CAZSWB010000014.1:0-11281 GCA_964610675.1 uncultured Candidatus Saccharibacteria bacterium | reverse complement strand
GGCGATTACGACCGTTCTCGGATTGGTGCAAAGCATCATTATCATCCAGATATTCAGCAAGGCGGAATACGGTATCGTGGGGTTGGTCATGTCTATCGGAGGGGTAATCGGTGTCAGCCAACACTTGGGTATTGTTGATGGAGCGATACGGGAAATTGCCGTACGTAAAAACAAAGACGAGATCGGGAAAGTTTTTTGGGTATCGCATATTGCACGTCAGGCAGTAACGCTCCCGCTATCCCTTGCACTTGTACTGCTCGCGGGTGTCATCGCGATACGCATATATAATCGTCCCGATATTATACTGTACATTCAACTGTTTGCGGCTTCCCTTATTTTGCAAGGCATGCAGGACGTCCTCGGCGCGACACTCACGGGAATGAAAAAGTTCGTCTCGTTGTACATTGTGCAAATCATCACCGCTTCGGTGAATATCTTGGTTTTCGGCATTCTCACCTGGAGATATCAAATCGCCGGATTTTTCTGGGCCGTTATCATCACAACGTCGCTCATGACCGTACTGCTTGCGAGTATCATCATGAAAGAGTTGGCGGGGCATCTTTCCTTACCTTCTTGGAGCGATATAAAACGGTATGGGAGAAACTTACTTCATATCGGATTCTTCATGTATATTTCACGGATCTTTTATGTACTGTGGCAGCGGCTGCCGCTTTTGATTTTGGGAGGCGTCCTTTCGAGCGAGCGACTGGGGGATTTGAACATCTCTTTTACCTTCGGATCCAAACTGATCATCCTAGCCGCCGCACTTTCGGAAGTAAATCTTTCTTGGATGAGCACGCTATTTGCAAACAAGAAGAAAGACTTCGCACGAATCGTGACAATGAACATGCATCGCGTGCTCGTACTTATGATGAGCCTGACACTTATCCTTATCTGCTTCATTCCGGAAATTCTCAAATACATCATCCGGAGGCCAGAATATTTTGATGCGCTTCCATATATCATCATCCTCACCATCGCGTTCTTCCTGTATGCGCTCATGGATTTGGGCACCAGCAGCGTATTTGTTTCTGCAAATAAGCCAAAACTCCGTGCGATCGTATTCGGCGTGATCACTCTCGTATCCGGAGCAGGTTCCTTCTGGGCGCTTGCTGCGGGAGGAAATGCGCTACTTGCCGCACTGACAATGCTGTTGGGAGCCGTTGTTGCATACGTTCTCATGATTGTGATGTCTCAAAGAATATTCGCAATCAATTTAATTCCCCCGCGCCTCGCGATATTGCTCATTCTCTTCGGAGCAAGCAGCGCATGGCTGTATACCAATCCCGCTCTTCCCTGGCGCATCGTACTGTTTGTCGCATTTATGATCTACATCGTGCGAGAAGCTATGTCGCAAAGCCTTGTACCACGTTCGCTGACACGCTTTCTATCCTTTTCAAAGCAACGAAGTCAAGAAACATATTCCGGCCCACGTATCGTTTGTTTCGCCGGTGCGCTCTATGACCTGCCCGCGTGGACGAACCGCCAACACATCATGAACAATTTAAGCAACGACTTTCCCGTCCTGTACATTGAACCGCGTGTGTGGATCCTTCGCTACATCGCCGTCAACTTGCTGCGTCCTCGTTCCACCATGCGGCTATGCAAACGACTGTTCGCGTACGAGCAAAAAAGTGAACGGCTGTATATAAAGTCGCAATGGAACTTGCTTCCGGGCTCCAGAGAATTCTCGTGGATCAGCAAGATGAATCATTTTTTGAACAAGCGATCCGTCATGCGTGCGGCGAAAAAGCTGGGGTTTCTGGACGAGCAAACGGTCATGTGGATCTATGACACCGAGGCTGCCGAATATTTGCCGCTGTTTCAGCACAGCACGGTGGTATATGATTGCGTCGACAATCATGCGATGCAAGCCGGCGTAAACAGGAATCCGAAACGAGTTTACAAAGAAGAGCGTGCCATTTTACAGCGCGCGGATCTGGTAACCGTTACCTCGAAGCGTCTTTTGAAAATGAAACGGCGACATACTAAAAACATTCACTTGGTACTGAATGCGGGAGATGTGACTTTGTACCAACAACCAATCTCCAAAGAAGCGAAGAAGCAGGCAAACGCTGCGCTTGGAAGTATTTCTCACCCGATACTTGGGTCGGTAGGCGCGCTTGATTCATACAAATATGATTTTGATCTGCTCATTGCAAGCGCGATAGAGCATCCCGATTGGCAATTTGTATATGTAGGGTCGCCGATCGTGGAACAAAAATCAGCCGCACTGCGTACCCTGAAGAAACTGCCGAATGTCCACATGGTGGGTTCAATCGTACGCGAGCATGTTCCCGCGTATGTGGAATATTTTGACATATGTCTCATTCCATATATGAATAACTCGTACAATGAGGCGAGTTTTCCCTTGAAGTTTTGGGAATTTATGGCGACGGGGAAGCCGATTGTCGCTACCGGAGTTCCGGAACTTACAGAATATGAGCCTATGATCGCGTATGCGGAAAATCCCGATGAATTTTCCCGCAGTGTCATTAACTTCATCTCCAATGGGTCTTTGGTGAGCCGTGAGCGAATTGCACTGGCTTCACGGCACGGTTGGTCCAATCGAGCCGCATTATTAAGAAAACTCCTTCTCAAAACTCTATGAATATCGCATTTGACGTCTCGGATTTGTGCACGGGAAGAAGTGACGGGACTACTCGATATACAATCGAACTTGCGAAGCGACTTCCATTCATTGCATCCGACACTGTCTGGAATTTTTACGGACCATGTTCGGTTCCTATGGCTACGATACCGCCTCATGCCAAGTGGCATGCATCACCGTTTCCATACGGCTGGACGCAAGCGCGTCTTCCCTTCGAACTGTTCCGCGACAAGCCGGATGTACTTTTCATGCCGATCCAGCAGCTGCCGATTTTTCGTCCGCACCGCATGAAAACGGTTGCCGTCATTCACGACCTCGCGTTTCATGAGCATCACGAGCAGTTTCGATACAAGGATTGGCTGCTGCTCCATACCTTCAGCGCACAGGTGGCCAATGAAGCGGATGCCATAATAGCGGTGTCCGAATCCACAAAAAAGGATATCGAAACTTACTACGGCAGAACGAAAAACGTCCATGTTATTCATCACGGAATCGATCATGAGCGGTTCCGTATATTTACCACTGCAGAAAAAGAGGAGGGGTTGCGCAAACTCCAAAAAGAATATCCGACTCTTACCACTCCATATATCTTGTTTGTCGGCCAAATACAGCCAAGAAAAAATATTGTGCGCTTGGTGGAAGCGTTTACTTCTCTACGAAGCTCCGGATCAATCGACATAGATATGCAGTTGGTCATCGCGGGAGGTCACGGTTGGAACAACAAGGAAATTTATGAGGCAATCGAACGATCTTCCCAGCGTGCGCATATTACCGTAACAGGCGCAGTTACAGATGAACTATTGCCGACACTGTATGCACATGCACGGGTGTTTGTACTGCCCAGTCTGCAGGAAGGGTTCGGAATACCTCTCATCGAAGCTGCGGCGTGCGGCGTACCGATCGTGACCAGCAACAGGTCAAGCATGGAAGAGCTAGCGCGTGGTGCGGGCGTCCTTGTGAACCCCATGAATGTTTCGTCCATAGCACGCGGCATGCAAGAGGCGCTGGAGCATGCACCATTGTACTCAAAGAAGAGTGTTACGATGGCGTCGCGTTTTTCCTGGGACGACACCGCTCAAGAAACAATGCGTGTACTACGAGATGTATGCACGAATACCACTCGAAAGGGGGTGACACACATATGATGTTAGAAAGTGTAACGTGGTTGGCGGTGGGATTGGCTACGCTTGCAAGTATCGCCATCGGTTTTGCTTGGTACGGCCCCCTATTTGGCCGCAGCTGGGCGAAAGAACAAGGGTGGTCGGAAGAAGACTTCAACAAGCAAAAGGCAAAAGGTATGGGAAAGTCCTACGCCATCATGACAGGAGGATCGCTTCTGACCGCATTTATCTTGGCTCAATTTGTCACATTGGCAGGAGCGGTGAATGCATGGGATGGAGCCACCATCGGACTCTGGACATGGTTGGGCTTTGCAGTACCGTTGCTGGTAAACGCAGTTTTATGGGAAGGAAAATCATGGAAGCTGTATCAGATCAATGTCGGATATCATCTCGTAACATTGATAGTTATGGGTATGATCGTAGCAATGTGGGGATAGATGCGTACCGAGCGGTACATGCCAAAAAAGCAGGCTTGCTACCGCCTCTCCCTACAGCCCCGTTGGTATATCGATATATTCAACTCGGAGTTCAAATGTTTTTTGCACAAGTTCGCCGAGCGCTTTGATTCCAAGTCGCTCGGTTGCGTGATGACCGGCGAAAATGACATTCGTTTTGGAGTCTTTTGCGTCGTTATATATTTCCGCCGTATCACCGGTTATAAAAAGATCTATTTTTTTATCAAGCGCTTCCGCAAATGCACGATATCCGCCGCCTCCAGAGCATACGGCAACCGTACGGACGATCGGCGGGCCGAACGGAAGCGTAATGCACGTTGTTTGCAAGGAAGTCTCAAGCAAAGAAGCGATCTCTTCAATGTGTTTGCCGCGCATAATCATTCCGGTATAGCTGCTTGTTTCATTTCCATGCGTAACGAATCCGCCGGTTAATTGCGCGTGGAGCAGTTTCAATATTTGGCTGTTATTACCGATCTCCGGATGCTTATCAAGCGGAAGATGCGACGCGTACAGCGACATGTTGTGCTTGAGCAACACGTCAACTCGCTGTTTTTCCCATCCGGTAAGCGAAGGCGTTCCATATCTCCAATAGTGGCCGTGATGAACGATGATATAGTTGGCGTTTACAGCAGCAGCACGGGTAAACAGTTCTTTTGATGCGGTAACGCCGACGACAATTGTTTGTACGGACTCGGACCCCTCCACTTGCAACCCGTTCCAACTCGGATCCTCAATGGTGTGAGTGGGAAGCGTTTCGTTTAAGAAGGTTGTAATGGTATCTCGCTCTGCCATACGTTGTAGTATACCATAGGTATATGCGGCGAATATCGATCATTATTGTGAATTGGAACACGGGAGGCTTGCTTAAAAAATGCCTGGAGGCTATTGCGGCATTGCCGGAACAAGAACTGCTCCATCACGTGGTGGTTGTCGACAATGCGTCGCGCGACGATTCGATACGACATGCGAAGCGAGTTGCGAATACACACGGATACACCATGCTTGTGCAATCTGAAAATTTGGGATTTGCAAAAGCGAATAATCTGGGGTGGAAATTCATTCGGGAAAACGAAGGAGAAGATGATCATATTTTCCTTCTCAACCCGGATACTCAGGTTCATGCCGGGGCACTGAGCACGATGTTCCAAGTGCTGGAAACGAATGCTCACGCAGGCATTGTGGGCCCAAAGCTTCTGGAGGCAAATGGAGAAACGCAGCCGTCCGTCCGAAGGCTTCCAACATTCCCAATATTGGTCCTGCTTTTTTTAAAACTGCACCGCATTTTTGCCAATACAGCGATGTGGAAACAATACATGATGACGGATTTCGATTACAGCAAGGAACAGCACGTTGATCAAGTCATGGGTGCCGCTTTCCTCATACATAAAGACGTATTGCACTCCATCGGTCTTCTGGATGAAGCATTCTGGATATGGTTTGACGATGTGGACTACTGCCGCACCGCAAAAAATGCCGGGTGGAATACGATATATACGCCAAGCGCAACCGTGATGCACCACAAAGGGGCAAGTTTCACTCAGGTGATTGGGATACAAAAAACAAAACCGTTACTTGATAGCGGCCTGGTATATGCAAAAAAGCATTTGGGTATGGGTGCGTATTTTTTTCTCGTACTTCTCTATCCGGTGGCTCTCTGTGTTGCCGCGCTAGCATCCCTGGCGCATGTGCGGCAAATGAAGGATAATGCTGCAAGACTATGAATATTCGAACAATAGTACATGGAGATATTGTGTGGACCGCAATAGCTACTGCATCCATTCTCCTTATTTTCCTTCTTTTTGGTATGGAAATTGCGGCATTTGCATTACTCGGCATGCTGATCTTTTGGTGGACATACGAATATCCCGAGAAAAGCTTCTTAACCCTTATTATCCTTGCGCCGCTTCTTCCGCTGTTAAAAGCAACGCAAACGCTCGGAAACGCCACGCTCATAAAAGACGTGATCATCATCGCACTGTTTCTGCGCACGTTTCTCTTCCCGCTGCTGACACAATCGCTCCCGTATCGCAGAAACGCGCTGTTCGCACCGCTTGTCGCACTTGCTACGTGGGCTTGCTTTTCCGTGTTGCGTTCCGGCATTACACCGCTTTCGGTGCTCCGCCTGCGCGATATCGGGTTGTATATGGTGCTGTATTTCGCAGTCTTGTATCTGCCGCATACCGCACAACGTATGAAAATGCGCTTGATCGTATTTCTCGCAACCCTTGCCGTTGTGATGACACTGGGAGTATTCCAATTCCTGTATTTGCCGGACAGCACGGTACTGCGATTTGATCCTGTTCGTGAAATCTGGATACCTCGAATCGCAAGCACGCTCGCGCATCCTTCCGTATTTGCACAATACTTGATTACCGGAGCAACGCTCATCCTGGGGCTCATCTTTGCCGCACGGCATTTGAGGTTGCAACGGAAGCGATGGCAAGAAATTGGCGCAACTAGCATACTCCTCTGTATCCTCACGTTATTGTATTTGACATATACTCGCGCAGGGTGGTTGGGGTTTGCTTTTTCCTTCTCCTTGATGGGGATCACTTATGTCTTCTTGCAGCTAAAAACAACATCCGCTGTGCATGTATGGAAACGCAGCTCTATGCTTGTTGCGCTCCTCGCACTATGCGTCATTGTCGTTGCCGCATACAGCTTTACACCGGTGGGTACATTCGTAAAAAGCGCCTTTGACCCCAATTACGCAAGCAATGCCGACCGCATCGTTTTCATCATTCACCTCATTTCGCAAACATCCAATACCGATGCTGTCATTGGAAAGGGTTTGGGAAATACCATCACAGAGGCGCGCGAGGGAGGAAATGCGAGCGCATTTGATATCGCATCGGGAAGGTCGCGGACGATCCAGCTTTCAAAAGACCAAACGCTCGTTGACAATCAATATTTGAAAACCTTCATAGAAATGGGTACGGTCGGAGTTGTTCTCACCTTCTGGCTATTTTGGCGATTTGTTATCGCATCCAAGGACGCACTCAAGAAGCGCACCTACTCATCGTTCGTACTGGGAATTGCTAGTGTCGGTTTTCTCGCGGCGTTTACCGTGCAAGCGTTGTTCGTGGATATATGGGATATCTTTCCGACAAATGCAATATTCTGGACACTGGCAGCGCTCGTATCACAAGTCAGAAAATAGCGGGAGAAATTCTCCGTACCCTTGTTCTTCCAAGCGCTCTTTCGGAATAAATAACAGGGCGGCGGAATTCATGCAGTACCGCTTGTACGTGGGTGCGGGTCCGTCTTCAAATACATGTCCCAAATGAGAATCTCCCCATTTACTCTTCACTTCCGTACGCGGAAAAAAAAGGAGGAAGTCCGGTCGAAGGACAATATTCTCGGGAACAAGCGGCTTCGTAAAGCTGGGCCACCCGGTACCGGAATCATATTTATCACGCGATGAAAACAGCGGTTCACCGGAAACGATATCGACATATATTCCATCTCGTTTTTCGTCATTGTATTCGTTCTCAAACGGCTTCTCCGTATCCGCTTGTTGCGTCACGGCATACTGGATCGGCGTAAGCTGCTTTTTCAACGCTTCATCTGAAGGCTTCACAAAACATTGTCCGCAGAAAGATTCTTTCTTGCTTGATGTGCGTAACTTCATATATGCATCCACCGCTTCCGGAGTAAACGTGTTCTCAAGAAACGTATTGCGACCGCTTCGTGAGCGATAGTACTCGTACCGTACCGGATTCTTTATATAGTAGTCTTGATGATACTCTTCCGCTTTGTAGAAAGGTCCGGCAGGAAGGATTTGCGTTGCAACCGGCACATCAAAAATCCCGCTTTGGGCAAGCGCCTCTTTTGCGGCAAGCGCAGCTTGACGCTCAAGTTCGTTACTCACAAAAATTGCACTCCTGTATGACGCGCCTTGGTCGGCAAACTGACCATCGGGATCCGTCGGATCGATATGCCGGAAGTAGTAGTCAAGAAGTTCGTCGTATGAGATGCGTAAAGAATCGTAGTACACCTGTACCGCCTCAAAATGTCCTGTCGTATGCGAGGAAACTAAGTCGTACGACGGTTGCGGTACATCTCCTCCGGTGTAGCCGGAAATGACCGATTGCACTCCGGGAAGTTTCTCGAAATCCGCCTCCGTGCACCAAAAACATCCGCCCGCAAAAGTGGCGACACTGCGTGCACCTGTTTCAGCAACGGATGGCGCAAGAGAAGTGGGGTGTGAACGCGCGGATGTAAAGAAATAGTATCCGATCAGGGAGGTGATCATCATAAGTACGACCACATTGATTCCTTTCATTAATATGCCCATAGGCCAAAGAAAGCTCCCGCATAATGAACGACACCGTACAGGAATACGATGTACCCGATCACGCCGGCAATGATGGTAAGAGCCGCCAAGTTAATGATTTCATTTCTGCGCTTTTTCGCCTCATCTATCGTGCAAATTCCCTTTTGCCGGCGCAGATACAGGATAAAGCTGATGGTAAGGAGCAGGAGTCCCAAGATACGAAAAACCCATTTATACGTGCCATACAATACCGTGGCAAGGCTTGCGCCAAATGAAACGGTTGCAAGTCCCGTGAGCACGAGAATGAGCGGACTTACGCAACACAGCGACGCGATGAATACAGGCAGTGCTGAAACGGAGAAAACTTCTTTTACGCGCATAAAAAAGTATACATTAAAATCCTCGCTTCTTTTTACGAATCATTTCAATAATCCATAACTTCCAATATTTCCATGAGAGCACAAGATCTTGTGCATGCATGTAATTTATCGCGTAGCCGCCAAAGCCTTTTTTAAATACCGTAATCCCGGCAAATGGGTGGTTAGGCTGATTATCTGGCGCTATACCCCAAAAGTTGTATCGTATCGCACCGCGTCGTTTTGCTTCACGAATGGCTTCCCATTGCAGCGCTTGCGCTGCCGGAATATTTGAAGGAATCTTTTTTGAAGCGCCGTGGTAGTAAAAGACCGTAGTGCCGCATTGGAAGAGGAGAGCCGCTGCAACATCTTCTCCGTTCACCGTAGCTATGGTAAAAAACGCATTGCCCACGTTGCCAAATACATTTGCTTGCGAAGCGATCAGTTGCCTGCTAAACGGAATGAAACCATGGCGATGCGTGGTCTGCTCATACAACGGCCAAAATCGCTCGAGTCCGTCTTGCGTCTTACATATTGTTACAACAACTCCTTTCTTCTCGGCTTTCGCGATTGCGTGCCGAGTCGTCTTCCGCATCCTTGCAAGAATATCTTGCTCGTCCTTGGAAATATCAAGCACCCATGTGCGTTCCGCATGTACGTGCATCGGCGAGGGTGAAAAACCGAGCCGCGCAAAAAATTCCCGACGCACCGTCGTGTCCGTGAGCAATGGAGCGATTCGCAATGCAACCGCGCCGCTCTTGCCGCTTTGCTCCTTACCGTATGCGGTCAATGTTGTCAGTACTTCCTCAGCGTCATCCGGCATTTTTACAATAGGTCCGTGCGGACACAGATAATGAATGCCGCGCTTCGCGTGTACCGTAATAAGGAGAGCGATTGCGACAAGATGTTCATGCGAGTAGAACCCAAGCGCTTCCACATACTCCCCGTCCTGTTCCTGCACTTCTTTCCACTGCCAGGAATGCAAGAAGGTGTTCGGTTGCACCTCAAGCAAAAAATCATCCCAGATGTTCTTGTCCTTAATTTCCCGTATTTCCATATTGGTTCATAAAGGTAATAACCGAAGTAACTTGATCATCGGAAAGAGCGGGATAGGTCGGCAAGTTGATTACATGGCGCGCCGCATCTTCCGCGTGCGGGCACATGTCTTCCGTATATCGAAAAGCTCGCGCATTCGCGGATTTCGGTACCAGTGCGCTGTCATACCAGTCTCCCAACAGCATATTGCGCGCTCTGGCATCTAGAAGAATTCCTTGCGCATTGTCCACCCGGAGCGGAAAGCGCAGCCACGAAGCATCTGCGTTCTGTGCGGGAAGTGGAAACCCGTGCAATTCTTTTCGGTAACGTAATGCGATTTCTTGCCGTCTTTGCGTCATGCGGTCGAGCTTTTCCAACTGTTTCAAAAGCAAAAGTGCAAGTGCGGGGGAGTACGAGTACGAAATATGTGCGGGTCGCTTTCCCTCCCGCTCTTCATAATCCACGGCACGGCTCACCAAATGCATGCGTTGTGCCAATACAAGAAACGCTTTCCCCGTTTGATGCCAAAAATATATCGGAAGAAGATAGTGCAACAGCACAACATGAAAGAGTTGTTGCGCAACCCAAGATTTTGGAGGAGCCAGTCGCTCTGATTGCTTCGCGCGTATTGCGTTAATGTTGCTTTTATCTTTCGTAATCACCGCACCGCCAAACACTGAAGAGATACACTTATCCCGTCCGAAACTGAGAATTGCCGCATCTGCGAATGTTCCCAGCTTCTTTCCCTCGTATGACGCACCCAGGGCATGGGCGCAATCCTCGATGACAATAATATGATGTTGTTTCGCGATTGCGAGAATGTCTTGAATGGGCCCGGATATTCCAAACGTATGCTGCACAATAATGGCTTTCGTGTTCGGAGTGATCTTTTTTTTCACTTCTTCCGGATCAATGCTGTATGATTCTTTCGCAATATCGGCATACACCGGCGTAGCGCCCGTCCACAGGATCGGTTCCGGAACGGCAATGCACGTAAATGCTTGCAGGATTACTTCATCGCCCTTACCGATACCATAGGAGCGAAGCAGATCAAACAGCGCTTGTCTTCCGGAAGATGCGAGTGCCACGAAATGACCGGGGAAGTGCGTCGCAAGTTTTTCCGCCGCTCGAGAAAGAACTTTTTGATCGCTCCAGTATGACTGCACAAAAAGGAGATGCAATGCGAGCCGTGCATCTTCCTTGGATGCATTGGGCGAAAGGGAAATTGCAATAGGGCGTTTCATAGGATAGCAGTTCGCACGATAGCTGGTATTCGTCCTTCCAGCAAGACAACCGTTTGATCGGTAACACCTTCCGTAACTTGTGCTGCAAGCTCTTTTGCATCTTGAAACCACGTGACATGCGCTGTAGGATTTGAGCCGAGACCGCGCTTCACATATTCCTTGTATTCATCGCCAAAGATATAT
>CAZSWB010000013.1:0-11298 GCA_964610675.1 uncultured Candidatus Saccharibacteria bacterium | reverse complement strand
CTTCCCCGCTTTCGTGCTACCATACAATCAGTATGAGTACCCCCTACGATTTCATCGCAATCGGCGACACGGTAACCGATGCATTTATTCGCCTAAAAGACGCATCGGTACACTGTGATATTCGCCAGGAAAATTGCGAGATTTGCATGCGCTTTGGCGATAAAATCCCGTATGAAGAAGTGTTCGTGGTTCCCGCTGTTGGAAACAGCGCAAATGCTGCGGTTTGTGCTTCCCGTCTCGGTTTGCAAAGCGCGCTTGTCACGAATCTCGGAGATGATCATTTCGGGGAAGAATGTCTGGATGTCCTCAAGCGTGAACAAGTAGCCTCCGACTTTATCACCGTTCATAAGGGCGTAAAAACGAATTACCACTATGTTCTTTGGTATGAGTCTGACCGCACCATATTAGTGAAGCATGAAAAGTTCGCATATGCGTTGCCGGACATCGATACTCCCGCATGGGTATATCTCTCTTCACTTGGCGAAGATTCATTGCCGTTTCATAAAACGATATTGGATTACCTCGAAAAGCATCCGGATATAAAAATGGCGTTCCAACCCGGCACGTATCAAATGAAGCTCGGAGTACAAGCGCTTGCCGGCATATACCAACGAGCCGAGGTATTCTTCTGCAATAAAGAAGAAGCGCAGCGAATTCTTAACTCTTCGGAATCGGACGTGAAAAAACTCATGCTTGCGGTACACGAACTCGGTCCGAGAGTCGTGGTCATCACGGACGGAGTGAATGGCGCATACGCGTCCGACGGATCCGAATCTTGGTTTATTCCCATCTATCCCGATCCGAAACCGCCTCTTGAGCGCACCGGCGCGGGCGACGGATTCGCGTCCACGTTCACCGCGGCACTCGCGCTTCGAAAAAGCATTCCCGAAGCGCTTTCCTTGGGGCCAATTAATTCCATGTCGATCGTACAGCAAGTTGGAGCTCAAGCAGGACTGCTATCCATGCCGGAGCTGGAGCAATATCTTGCAGACGCGCCGAAAGATTATATCGTAACCACAATATAACAATATGAAAAAACTTTTATCCGTATCATCGTGGCTTGCAATACTGGTCGGCATCCTCATGGTTGTCGGAGGTGTATGGGCAATCGCCTTTACCTACCAAAATATCGCTCGTGAGAAAGTCGTGACACCGAAAGACGCTTTTATTCCGAATGCTCCGTTGCGCGGACCGTTCACGTTAAAAGCGCAAGCTGATGTTATTCGAAAACACACACTTACAATGACAGATGGCAAGACCTACGCCGAAATGTCGCGCGAAGATGAGGGGCGTGATGTTTGGATTACGGCGACGACGCTTACCACCGCACTGAACTTGGGCATCTTGACCTACCTGTTTTCCGGCCTCATCATTTTATTCGGATTGATCTCCATTTGGACGGGCATGGTATTTCGCGCGCTACGGAACACAAAGAAATAGGTGAATTAGAAAGCCCGATGGGAATACCGTCGGGCTTTTGTTTGCTTGAAATATATCCTTACGATAAATGCGCGGAAACGAGCTTTGTCATTTCAAACATGTTCACGCTTTCTTTTCCACCGAAGACTTTCTTCAAGTTTTCATCCGCATTGATGTTGCGCTTGTTTTCAGGATCTTGCAGGTTATTCGACTTAATATACTCCCATAACTTTTTTACCACTTCTGATCGGGGCATCGGGCCCGCTCCAACAACTGCTGCGAGATCGTCGCTGATTGTCATTGGCTTCATGAACGCTGAATTTGCCATAGTATTTGCATGGTTATGATATAAAATTCTCTACGTAGTGTATTCTAGCACTAAATGCCCCTATATGTGCAAGGCGATCTTTGGTACAATTATCTGTATGATATTCCAAGAATCCGCTGACATCTTCTTTGCGATTACCTCGGCCGCCATCATTATAATCTCCGCACTTGCCGCGTGGGCGGGTGTTCTTGTTATTCGCACCTTAAAAGATATAAACAAGATTTCACAAAACGCCCGCCGGGAGAGTGAAAAAATTGTTGAGGACGTGAACAGCCTTCGCAATGAGATAAAGAGAGAAGGAACAACGATCTTGCACTTCTTCCGTTCCATCGGCATGCTTCTCTCTAGAAAGAAGAAGAAAAGTCTGCCAAAACGACGGGCAAACAAAAAGTAACCTTATTTTTTCTTTAACAATATTATGAAATCATCGACAAAAAAGAATATTGAAATTGCAGGTGCAGTAGGGGCGGGGCTCGCTGCATTGGCCGCGGGTGCTATTTTCCTCTATGGAAAAGGTGGAGAAAAGCGCCGCAAGCAGGTAAAAGGCTGGATGCTCAAAGCGAAAGGAGAAATTCTTGAACAATTGGAAAATGTGGAGGAGTTTAGCGAATCATCGTACAACCGCATTGTCGACGAAGTGGCAAGCCGCTACAAGAAGTTAAAGGATATTGATCCGGTGGAAGTAACAGAGATGATCAGCGAATTGAAAGGTCATTACGACAGTATTCAAAAACAGTTGAGCAAACCTGCGCCGAAAAAGCGCACAACGAAAAAATCACCGAAAAAGAAATAGTCTTTGCTATTGCCGATCCGTAAATACGACAAGTCGTTTGGAATAGCTCTGTAGAGCTGTATTCCATTCGCTATTGTACGAGCTGCATCACCTCGCCCAGAAATACCAATCCATTCCTTTACTAATAAACCGTAAGACAACTCACATGAGCGCTGTTGCAAGACACCTTTCTTTAAACTATCGTGCTATACTTACGACTATATGAGTGACGTATTTCGAAAGTTCGCTCAGAGAGTTTCTGCCATACTGGGAACGCCATACGCCTTTATCGTCGCCATTTGTATCATCGCTGCATGGGCGTTTGTCGGTCCTGCCTATGGCTTTTCCGATACCTGGCAGCTTGTCATAAATACCGGAACAACCGTCATTACCTTCTTAATGGTGTTCTTGATTCAAAATACGCAGAATAGGGATGCAAGAACGATCCATCTAAAATTAGATGAATTGCTTCGAGCCAGCAAAGATGCGCGTATCCGCATTATCGATTTGGAAGACGTTGAAGATGAAGAAATCAAACGATTACAGGAGGAATTTAAGGCAATGCACAACGAAGAAAAATAGGAGAAATACGCGAACACTTAGGAGAGCAGACAACCGGTTCCGTGTTAGCGCAGATGGGAGACGCGATTGATCGCTTCCTGCGCTCCATGATCATTCTTGATATATTATCACATACGGGCACAATAACGACTCTGTGTTCGGCTCCCTGGCAGATGCAAACGTCGGCGATGAAGTACTACTCACCTCAGACCAAAACAACATCCGCTCATATTGTCTAACAAAGATATTTATGACTTCGCCAACCGATCTTTCTCCCGTTGCGCAAACGAACGAAGAAGTGCTGACCATATATACGTGTATCGGGCTGTTTGCTTCAAAACGACTCATCATTCGCGCAATTCCGGATTAGCCATGATACAATATGCTTCATGAAACCGCGCATATTGATGCTTCTCCTTGCTGCCCTCGCCGTATTTTCTCCGCAGACTGCGCTCGCACATCGTTCCGGCTGCCACACACTGCATACGTGCGAACCTGACACGAATAACTACGTATGCGGAGATCTCGGATATCCGTGTAACGGAGCCATGCGTATCGAGGATATCGACCCTGCTACCATATTCGTTCCGCTGCTGACGGAGAAGGTGTTCATGGAAGTGTTTGCGAGAATACCTACTCCTGCAGAAAGCGAATATTGGAAAAAGAGATTTCGAACGGATAAGAACAGTATATTCAAACTTCGTCCTGCAATGGCGTGGCATAAAAGCAAGGCTTCGTTCGGACCGACAACGACGACACCGAAAGCGGTCATACTGAAGAAAGATATTACAAACGATTTAAACACGCTGTTTGCATCCGTCTATGACGGAAGAGCACCAACGGCTTCCGAACACGCATATTGGCTTTCCCGCCTCAAAGACAAACCCACCGCACCGGCAATCGTCGGCGCAATGGCATTTCATAAAGAGCATGATATCAAACACTAATGAGTGTTTTCGGCAACCCTCAATAAAACGCAATACCCAACTATTTTGCTTATATCTTGTTTGGCAATAGAAACAAATGGCCTAAACGGTATTCACGTTTTAGTCAACATAATCGTGAATTACACGTATTTTATACACGTCTTCCACGGTTTCCGTAGCTATTTCATGAAGATGTGGCGCTTACCCCCAGGAATAAAGTTACTTGATTGACTCCGGATTAATCCTGATTATCCTATCATCTCCCGCCTTCGCATTTCCTCTCCCGTCCGTATTGTTCGTCAACACATACAGCTGGTTATCCGGACCGAGCAGAACGGTGCGCAACCGTCCGAACTCTCCCTTGAAAAACGGAGTGATCCGCTCGATGGTATCCCCTACGATATCCGCCTTGTACAATGCCTCTCCTTTTAGTCCCGCAAAGAACAGGGAATTTTCGACAATAACCGCTCCGGACGGTGCCCATGTATCATTGGCGCCCGAATGCGCTATGGGAACTTCCATACCGCTCTGTGTTTCATTTCCTTGTATTTCCGGCCATCCGTAATTCCTCCCTGCCCGTATGAGGTTTATTTCATCAAAACCGGATGCGATACCGGAACGACCATGTTCCGTTGCCCACAATACTCCCGCACTGTCCCACGCAAGCCCTTGCACGTTGCGATGACCGTACGAATACACGGCAGTTTGAAATGGGTTGTCAGACGGAATGGAACCGTCATCATGTACACGCAGTATCTTCCCGGCCAAGCTTGCCGAATCTTGCGCATTGGCGGTTTTCCCGGCATCTCCCGTTGCAAAGTACAGCATGTCATCCGGACCGAACGCGATTCGCCCGCCGTCATGAAAAACACTTCCCGGAATATTGTCGACTATGACTGTTCTGTCAGAAACTTTATTCTCGTTCAACATATATCGTTCAACCCGATTGGATAATCCTCCGCCCGACTGCGTCGTGAGATACAGATAGATATACCGATTGGAAACAAAATCGGGATGCAGCGCCAAGCCCAACAATCCGCCTTCGCCGCGGTGTACAACGCCGTCAATCGGAATGGTTTGCCGTGTGGTATGGATGCGTACCAGATCGCCCGAACGCTGCGTTACCAACATGCTGCCATCCGGCAAGAATACCGCCTCCCACGGGATGTCCAAGTTCTCCGCAATAACCTCAACATCCTGTTCCGGATTCGAAGAGGATAGGGGTAATGTTCCCTCAACAATGGGTGAAGTACCTGGCATTGAAGCTTCCGGAGCAATTGCGTCCTCACGCCAAAAAAACAATAAGGTGAGAAGTGCGATACCTGCAACGATGATAAAAGCGATTTTCTTCATATCTTTCATATATATCGTATCGTGTATCCAGTCATTACAACATCCACAATCAGTAGTCCCTCAATTTCTTTACTTTGTGATGATCGCGTATTTTTTCCAACGCCTTTGCTTCAATTTGTCGAATACGCTCGCGGGTTACATCGAATTCTTTCCCCACTTCTTCCAGCGTATGCGTAACGCCATCCATCAATCCGAACCGCATTTCCAAAATTTTCTGCTCTCGAGGAGTCAGATCACCCAGAATTTCCGTAACGTGTCCTTCCAGAATTTCTCTTCCCGCAGACTGCTGCGGAGTAATAGTTACCTCATCTTCAATGAAATCTTTCAACGTGGAATCTTCTTCATCATCTCCCACGGATGCGTCGATCGATACGGTCTCCTGAGAAATCTTCATAATGTGCCGAACTTTCTCGACGGGAAGTTCCATCTCCGCGGCAACCTCTTCCGGAAGCGGATCTCGTCCGAGGTCTTGCAGAAGTCTGCGCTGAATCTGCGTAAACTTGTTGATCGTTTCAACCATATGAACGGGAATACGAATCGTTCGCGACTGATCCGCAAGCGCACGGGTAATCGCCTGGCGAATCCACCATGTACCGTACGTGGAAAACTTGTAGCCCTTTCTGTAATCAAATTTTTCAACGGCTCGAAATAGTCCAAGATTTCCTTCCTGGATCAAATCAAGAAGCGAGAGATTTTTTCTCCCCGTATATCGCTTGGCTATGGAAACAACCAACCGTAAGTTCGCTTCGGCAAGACGCTTGCGCGCTTCTTGATCTCCTTGCTCAATACGCTTTGCAAGCTCCACTTCTTCATCGGCACTCAACAGCGCCGCTTTCCCGATCTCGCGCAAATACATCTGTACGGAATCATCGGAAATGTTACTGATGTCGATAATCGAATCGGTTGATTGCGATTTTTTTTCTTTCTTTACTTCTTTCGAAGTGGCGAAGGAAGCGGGCATTTCATATCCGATGAGATTGTCTTGAGGTTCTTCAATCCGAATGCCGCGGGTTTCCAATTCGTCAAACAACACTTCAAGCGCCTCCACGTGCTCCTCTATTTCAGGAATGGCGTTCAACATTTCCTCTTCCGTCACGAACCCGGTTTGGATGCCTTTTTGTAACAAAAAAGAGACTTTTTCAGAAGTCATAATCTCCTCTACGCTTACCTGCGGCACTTTTGCAGTTCGCCTCTTTTTTTTCTGCAGAGCTTTCTTTTTCTGCGTTTTTACCGCTTTCTTCACTGTTTTCTTCGCCGGCTTCTTTGTTTTCTTTGCACGCACAGAAACAGCCTTTTTCTTCTTTAAAGGCTTCTTTGTCACTTTCTTTTTGACTTTCTTTTTTTGAGGCATGCGTTCTTGTATTGTACTACACTATCGGGTTAATGATCTAATTGTGCAAGCTTTTCCAAGAGCGCTTGGAATCGTTGCGGATCGAGCTGATGCTCCTTCAACTCAGTCAACAACAGTCGCCTCTCAAGCAATCGAACGATCGCATGTATTTCCTCTTGAGGGGAGAAACTGGATGTTCTCATTCCTTCTTCCACTCTCGATTGAACTGCGATACATATTTCTCTTGAATTTCTTCTTGAGCCGTATCCTTTTGCTTTATCTCGTTATACACCTCGCGAGCGATATGGTCAAGAAAGAACTCCTCGCGAATGCGCGGCAAGTATTCTTCTCGCAACTGCGGGAAAGCGAGAAGCAACCCGATAAGCTGATATTCCGCGGACAAGGTCTTTTCCGAAGACAGATTGACCGGATCCTCGGGTACTGCGGACGCAAATGAAACCGCCTCCTCCTGTCCGATGAGGGTTATGATGGTGGACTCGGGAGTCCGCAACAAACGCGCAAGGTGTTCCACCATCCCTCCTTGCACAATGGGGTTTTTAACCATGCGAAGGAGCGGAACAAGTGCGGCAAGCGCTTGTTCGCGCTCGGCAGTGTTCCCGGCCCCGATCCGTCCCACGAGCACGTCCATGAGCGGTTTTCTCTGTTCCAAAACTTCCGCAATCGCCTGAGGGCTTTCTTTTGCGATATCCGCAGGATCTTTTCCGTCCGGCAATACGATTGTCTCCACATTCATTCCGTTTGCGAGCGCGCTTTGCGTTGCGGCGATTGTCGCTTTCCACCCTGCGCTATCTCCGTCAAACGCAAAATGCAGCGTATTCGTAAACCGTTTGAGCAGTGCAACATGCTCATCGGTAAACGCGGTACCGGACGTGGCAACCACGTGTTCAATGCCGGCCTGAACCAACATCACCACATCCATGTATCCTTCCACGACAACACAAGGCGTTCCCCCGCGCAGCGCTTTTTTTGCACGTGAAAGGTTGTAGACGGTTCTTCTCTTTTCGTAGAGCGCTCCTTCCGGCGAATTCACATACTTTCCTTCATTTCCCGTCTCATGCCATGGCGCAATCCGTCCTCCAAACGCAACCACCCTCCCTTGCAAATCCAATACGGGAAAAATGATGCGTCCGCGGAAGCGATCAAACAATTTCCCGGAATCCGACTTCCCGACCACCCCCGCCGCAATCATCTCTTCAACCGTATACCCTTTTTTTTGCAACCACTTGGAAAGCGTATCCCATGCCTGAGGACTGTACCCGATCATAAATTCCTGCATCGTTTTTTCCGTAATGCCGCGCTCTAAAATATATTGCCGCGCTCGCTCTCCCGCTTTTTGATTCATCGCAATTTCGTGATAGAACTGCGCAGTGGAAGAAAGGAGATTAAACAGCCGCTGCCGGCGGCTTTCCGCGCCGCTGTCGCGCTTTTGCAGCGTAACTCCCGCTCGGTCCGCCAAGAGCTTGAGCGCGGCGGGGAAATCAATGCCTTCTATTTGTTGAACAAACGAAAAGACATCTCCTCCAAAATTACATCCGAAGCAGTACCAATTTCCCTTGCGCGGGGTCACGATAAAAGAGGGGGTTTTCTCCGCGTGAAAAGGACATAGGCCTTTTAAACTTTGTCCCGCTTGTTTTAATTTGACATGCTCCCCTACAACATCGGCAATGTTAATGCGCTCTTTGATCTGTTCCGTCTCTTGGCTCATGTCGTATATGATGTAATAAAGGGTTTGGGGTTCTGCCACCAGCGGTACTTGGTTCTTCCTTCAAACGGTCTCGCATATCCCGGCAATACGTTCTTATTCCATGGTCCCGTATATATTCCAAAGTGTAAATGCGCCAATTTCCAGTATCCGTTTTCAGGAGTATCGCCGGCTGCTACCACCCCTATGGTATCTCCCATAGAAACGGATGCGTGTTGCTTTACGGCAATATCTTTAATGTGTCCGTAGATGGAATAAAAGAAGAGGCCGGTGGAAGAATTCACGTGTTCGACGACAACGATACCTCCCCAGTTGTGCCGTTCTTTTGAGCCCTTTCTCACTTCCGACCACACCACCGTTCCGTTCCCGATACATACAACCGTAGTGCCTTCCGCTGCTAAAATATCATCACCCAAGTGCCGAGCCCAGAGAATCTTGCGGCTTCGTACCCTCTTCCCGAACGGATACCCCGTAATTTCGTACGGGGTAATGGGAAGAACGAGCGCCTCTGCCGGACGAGCAGACGCGGTCATAGGACGCTCAAGATAATGAGGAAAATAACAAGAAGCCCCGTGGATACAACCCACATTACGATAGATGTCACGGCATTTCGAAAATCGTTCGGCATAAAGTACGTATATATAGTACAACGGCTTGAAACGAATGAAAAACGCTTAAAATACCCTACACCGCCAACTCCAATACCGTATCTATTCGTATTTGCGCAACAAACTCCGGTACGTGACTTACTAAAATCATCGTTCCCATATACTCATCCAGCGCCGCCGCTATAACGGGAATATGTCGGAAGTTAATGTGGTTTGTCGGTTCATCCAGGATGAGGAGCCCCGGCTGTTGCAGTGCGAGCTGCGCGAACGCTACAAGCCCCTTTTGTCCTTCCGACAAATCCCCCACTTTGATATTCATCATGTCGTTGGTGATGAGAAATCCGGCGGCACACGAACGCATATGCTGCTCCACCTTATCTTTCATCACGGAAAACAACGCGTCGCGGACAGTATCTTCAAAATTCAACGTGGAAAAATCCTGACGGTAATAGCAAACAAGCGTATCGGGAGCAATCGTAACCCCCTGCGCAGTACCTCGCGCAATGGATTCGAGCAGCGTGCTTTTGCCGATCCCGTTCGGTCCGGAAAGAAGCAGATGCTGATTTTTCTTGAGAATGATATTCACTTGTTTCTCGACAGGCGCATGTCCGTCCATCAGGGAATACGAAGATATGGTAAGAATATCCCCTCTCATATCTTCTTGCGCTTGAATATGAAACGGTCTGATCGCTTTATCCTCTTTCCGTACATCTACTTTCGCTTCTTCCATGCTTGCCGCTTCTTCCCGCATGCGTTTAGCCACGAGACGCATTTGTCCTCCCTTGTGCGAGAAGAAATTGGACTTATCCTTGTTCGCTTGTATCTTCTTTTTCAGTCGGGCGTTCTCTCGATTTTCTTTTTCCACGCGCGCGGTAATCTGCTCAACCACGTCGAAATAGTTTCCGACATACTGTTCGATGATGTGCGTATGCACATCCAAATACAATACGCCTTCAGAAAACACATTTAAAAACTCCGCATCATGGGAAATGACGATACAGGTCTTGGGATAGTTTTGTAGAAATACGGTGAGGTGCGCTATTCCGTTGGTATCCAGATTGTTCGTGGGTTCATCCAGCAAGAGCAAATCTGGGTCTTGGATGAGCGCGCTGGCGAGAAGTAATCGTGCCTGTTGTCCGCCAGAAAGATCTGACATATGTTTCTCTTTACTTACCGGAAAGTTTACCACTTCAAGTACGTCATCGATCCTACGATCCAGATCATATACGACATCGGAAAACCGCTTCGCAAAGAACTCCCGGACAGTCAATAAAAGTTCTTCCCGCGGCATTACCTGGGGAGCCGCAGCAATGGTGAGACCGGTGGCGGTATTAATGCGTCCAGATTCCGGTTTAAACTCTCCTGTAATCAATCCGAAGATCGTGCTCTTTCCTGCACCGTTTTGCCCCATTAACGTAACCTTCATTCCTTCACGAACGGAAAAGCTCACCTCATGCAATATCGGTTTGTTGGCACCGAATTCAAATGAAACCTCATCAAAGTTAATAACATGGGAAGCGCGTTGCATAAGGTGAAACAATACGGCATCTACCCACGCTTTGCAAGATTACGCTCTAGATAACAAATAATGTTACCCGGAGAAGCATTGAATCGTGAAGGATAAACAAACCTTGTTTTACATATGCCACATCTTGCACCCTCTATAAGGATGAAAATACGCTGCATTTGCAGATTCCAGCACTATTCCAACATCAGTTATTCCACTGAACCACTTTCGTCGCTCACGGATTCTTTGACGGTCTCTGATACAAGTGGCGACGACTCTTTTGCGACAGGATCCTCAGACACTACCTTCTCCGGAGATAAATTCTCTGTATTTTCTTGTTGCACAGGACTTTCCGCTTGTACATCATTCTTTTTTTGTGACTGCCTCGCATCGTCTTCATGTTGCTTTGAAGCATCTTCACTGTGCGAATCTTTTGTCTTAGATGCATCATCAAATTGCCCAAGAACTTCCAGAGAAACAGCCTTGTCACTTACAGGCAGTGCTACGGCATTCCAACGCACGATGATATCATCAGCACTATCTGTATCTACACGCAATTCAAAACTGGTCCTTGAAACCGCAAACACACCTACGCGCGCAAAGGTATTTTCCGGAATAACGGATACCACCGGCTTACTCAACCTGTCATTGAACGCAATCGGAAATGTGACGCGTACTGCGCGTGCATGTGCGGGAATGGTTATTTGTCCGCTCTGTTCATTCCCTCTCGTAAGCGCTCCTTGTACTTGTACGTCACTCATAAACGTAGCC
>CAZSWB010000012.1:3892-11758 GCA_964610675.1 uncultured Candidatus Saccharibacteria bacterium | reverse complement strand
TGCGCTCGTCGCCGTTAGTGGCAGGAGCGTTTCCTGAGCCAATTGTTGCATAATAGGGTGATCGATTACGCGAAGGGCTATGAATCCATCTTGAGCCAAATGCTCCAAGGAAGGTTTTGGACGAACCAATAGCGTAAGCGCACGTTGCGCATATGTTGCCAGAATTTCACACTCTTCGCTAGAAAGATCAAGATGCGTATCCCACAGAGATTCCTCCATGAATACGCTGAACGATTTCTCTTCCGGCCGCTTCTTTATATTCCTGAGCCGCTGGAGCGCATGTCCGGAAAGCGCATTTACCGCCAAGCCGTAGGACGTTCCGGTCGGAAACGCTACCACTCTCCCGTCCTTGATTATTCGTACCGCATAGAATATATCCGTTGTTTGGGTAGCATGCATAGTATTTTGTATTGTACACTTCAGTCATCTATGCATAAAGTAACGATTTTTTTTGCAGGAGTATGTTTGTTGTTGGCGTTTGGGGTCGGAGTGATCGTATCCCAAATTTCGCGGGAACCAGAGATAACGATCCCTTTATCGGGAGGCTCGAGTTTTGTACTCGGTTTGCCCGATAGCGAGTATGGTGAGACAACACAGTCAGAGGTGAATATGAGTACGATTCTGTATAACACGGAAACAAGCACAATTCTTTCCCAGCAGAATGCGTTTGAACGAAGGCCAATTGCGAGCATTACAAAACTAATGACTGCCATGGTGGCGCTCGATCAGGGAATCCCGTGGGATCAAGATGCAACTATCTTGCCCGAGGAATACACGGTGGGAGGATCATTGCTTCTGCATCAAGGGGAAACGGTTACGATGCGGGATTTGTTTCATGCGTCTTTAGTAGGATCGGCAAATAACGCGACAACCGCATATATTCGCGAACTTGGCTTTTCCAAGGATGAGTTTGTGCGGGAAATGAATCGCAAAGCCATTGCACTCAAGCTCGAACAAACGGAATTTTATGATCCTACGGGACTTGATCCCAAAAACGTTTCAACCGCCTACGAAGTAGCGATCCTCGCGCATCATGCGTTTTCGAATTATCCGGAAATTGCAAATGCGACGTCACAACCAGAATATTCCTTCAATGTGCGGGGGACCGGACGAGAGCGTACCATACGCAATACGAACAAACCCGTTGCGGAAGGTAATCTTACGGTTACGGGCAGCAAAACCGGATTTTTGTACGAAGCGGGATACTGCTTGGTCGTGCAAGGTGCGGGAAAGCACAAGGATCGCATTGCGGTCGTAATGAACGAAATAAGTGAAGACGCACAATTCGCGGAAATAACACAGCTCTTGAAGATGCAAGTGAAGTAACTTGCAAATATATGAATAAAATGGTAAAAGATATCCCTACGGAAGCGTTCCGTGGAGGCCTTTGTTATGGGCTTGTCGGGGTGATTTTACCCTATGAACTTTTACAAAAGGAATTTAACGTGAGCGGCAAACATATCGTTGTATTCATGGGCGACGGCGGAGGCGCTAACGCCGCACTACCCGTCATTCCACATGCGTTAGCAGCCGGATGCCATGTAGCGTTGTATCTTGTCGGCACCTGCGCAATGCAGCACCAAGCTGGGACACGAACATTCGACAAAGGCGTCGAGGTTTATGTTGGAACGGAGAAAAAGGCTGCCATCGATGATTTTTTTGCGGATCGGCAATGCGACCTCCTCGTTATCTGTGCGTCACACGCACAAGTATGTGTCGAGGCGGGAAGAAACATCATGGATAAAGTCGATTTGGTACCGATCCTCGGGATACAAGATATGTATGGAAGCTTACATCCATATCTTGTGGAAGGTGGCGATTTCTATTTTGACACTATCTGCGTCAGCGAGGGATTCTCCAAAAATCTTATGGTCGTTGGCTTTCCGAACACCGCCGATGCGGTTGTGGTTACAGGCAATCCGTACTTCGACAGTGCGCGGACAGTAAAAGCTACTTGGAATACCAGACGACAATCTCTTCGAGATGCGCTGGGCATCACGGACGAACACGTCGCATTCTTAATTGTGGGAGGCTTGAACGGAACGGCAGAGTTACTGGAGCTTGCAGAGCAAGGAATCGTGCAAGCGGGTATTTCAAACAAGGCAAAACTGATTTTGCGCACGCATCCACGAGCAACAAGAGAAGATCAAGATTTGATTACGAAGTATCTAAAAAGCCACCCTAGAGATTGGTTTATAGATGTGGATGCAAGTATCGCTCCTACAAGCGACAGTCTGTTGTCCGGAATCGACTTTGTTTTGTCGGGATATACAACAACCAACTATCTGGCCATCCTCTACGAAATGGGTCCGAAAGTTGTGTACGTTGGTACTCCGGCTATAAAGCGCGACTTGCGGAACGAAAAGAAAATGGCTCAACCACCGGAAGTTGCATGCGAAGCTGCGTGGTATGTACAAACACCAACGGAACTGACCAACATTATCACGTCTCCGTCTGCCGCGACAATCTTACGCATGACGTTCAAGCAGTCGGAAATCGCACAGTATAACGACGGTCAGGCTACTTTGCGCGTCTGGCAGCAAATGCAATACCTTCTCGATGTGTAACTTCACAAACCTCTTTACTCTCCTCGCAAGCACCTTGCGAGGAGTTTTCTTACCTGGCGATATCCTTTATATGCTAAATCCCGCCTCTTGAAGATACGGGTGAAGTAGACCATACTGTAAGTATGAACCAGAATATTCCGCAACCGGAATACAAGCCGAATATTTACCCTATTATGTACTGGGCAATCATGTACGGACTGGTCGCTGCTTTTTTACTTCTCATCTTTCATGTGCTGAACGGCTTTATCGGCTTTTTATGGTTTCCGGTATTTCTCGCCGGCCTCATATGGGGCGGATACCGAAAATACAAGCAGGACAAAGCGGCGTGGATGCAGCAGCAAGGATCTTCTTTAGATCCATCTTCCGTACGGCAGAAATCCGCAGTAGAAGAATTTAAAGACGCGGCAAAAGATATCGCCGTGGCAAGCCGCGAAATGATGGCGCGTCACGCTCAAGAGGACGCGGTTGCGGTGCAACAAGCAAAAGAAGATGCTCTGGCGGCGCAGCAAGAATACGCGCAAAATACTTCTGCAAGCGCTGCAATTCTCAGCTCCGAAGAAGTGCAGCCAAATGAAGACGAAGAATTTCCAACAAACGAGCAACGTCCTCCGTCATCAACAACACAACCACTCGTTTAATTTCGCGTACGTCCAATACCGAAGTAGGGTATGTTTGCGTTCATAAAAGCGTCGGCATCCAGTGCATTCTTGCCATCCACAACAAAATGAATTCCATATGGCGCAAGCTGCTTAGGAGTGAGTACCTCGCACAAGGCAGTGTGATTTGTTGCAAGCATGACCACGTGTGCGCCTTCAAGCGCTTCAGGTAGAGATGAGACAGTCGAAAGATGCAGGACATGTGGATCGAATACGCGTAGCGTCACATCTTTGCGTCCCTCCAATATCCGCCGAATTTCCAGTGCGGGACTTTCGCGAATATCGTCAATGTCTTTCTTGTATGCAAGCCCGAGCAGCGCAACCGTTACGGGACGCTTAGAGATTTTGAGCTGATCCAACCCTTTGTCTAGTAACGATACTGCATATGCAGGCATGGAGTTGTTAATATCGCGAGCTAGTTGCAAAAACTTATGATCAAAGCCAGCTTGTCGCCCCCGCTCAATCATGTAATACGGATCAACACTGATGCAATGGCCGCCCACACCGTTTCCGGGATAATGCGGCATAAAAGCGAACGGCTTTGTTGCCGCTCCTTCAATCACATTTTTCACATCTATTCCAAGTGTGTCAAACGATTTCGCCATCTCATTTACAAATGCGATATTTACATCGCGAAACGTGTTTTCCAATATCTTTACCGCTTCCGCTTCCGTTATGGAATTCATCTCTTTCACCGGTGCATCCAGGATGCGCTCGTAAAATTCTTTTCCCTTGCGAACATCTTCTTTTGTAATCCCTCCGATCACTCGCGGAATATTCCGAACCGACCACGTCGTATCTCCGGGATTCACCCGTTCCGGACAATGGACGATATGGAGAACCAGTTCGGCGCGTCGCTCTATGATCGGCAACACCACTTCCATCATTACTCCCGGATTAATCGTAGATTCGATCGAAAGCAATTGGCCGTTTTTCAAATACGGCAAGATGGATTCCAGCGACGCCGTCAGGGGACCCAGGTCGGGCATATGGTCGTGCGTTACCGGTGTCGGCACCGCAACGACGACCGTATCAACCGTGCCGATTGCTTTGGGGTCTGTCGTGGCTTGGAGCGGAGCATTCGCAAGTTCCGTCGCTACGTACGCGTCTTCAAACGGAGCTATTCCACGCGCTATTTGGTCCACTTTTTTTTCATCGATATCCACCCCGATCACTTCAAACCCCTTGCTCCGCGCAAGCAGCGCCAGCGGAAGCCCAACATATCCCAACCCCACTACCGCGAGTGTTTTTTCCATACATGCAGGCTATCATGGCATTTCGATGGCGTCTACGGTATACTTACGCCATGAAAGTTCCACCCGTTACCATATACACCACAAAAACCTGTGGATATTGTAAAGCAACCAAAGCCCTGTATGCGGAGCACAACGTTCCGTATACGGAAATCGACGTAGGTGCTGACCGCGAAAAGGCGCGCGAAATGATCGAGGTTTCGGGGCAAATGGGCGTGCCGGTGAGCGTTATTGGGAAAGGGGAAGATGCTGCGGTCATAGTCGGATTCGACAAAGAAGCGCTCGCGAAGGCACTGAACATACATCTATGAGCGACGTACGAGACATTGTCATCGTGGGCTATGGTCCTGCCGGAATGACGGCGGCACTGTATGCGGCACGCAAGAAACTTCACGTGACATTGATCGGGGAGCTTCCGGGCGGAGAAGTTCGAAATTCCGGCGATATTGAAAACTGGATAGGGGACAGACAAACGAACGGGAACGCGCTAGCGGATAAAATGATCGAACATGTAAAGGATCACAGCGATATGGTCGAAACCGTGCAGAGCAAAGTGGTAACCATTACGAAAGAGAAGGACGTGTTTACAACCCGTACCGAAGACGGAAAAGAATACAAGAGCACAACCGTGATATATACCGCCGGCAGGCATCCGAGAAAACTACAGATTCCGGGAGAACCGGAGTTCAAAAATCTTGGCGTATCGTATTGCGCTACGTGCGATGCACCACTTTTCGCTGACAAAGACGTTGCCGTTATCGGCGGAGGAAATTCCGGTGCAGAAGCCGTCATCATGTTGCAGAAAATCGCCAAGAAGATTTATCTGCTGCAAGATAAAGATCATCTCATTGCCGATCCGGTGCTCGTGGCGAATTTTGAAAGTGACCCGAACGTTACCATCATTACAAACACGAAGTCAACCAAGATAGAGGGGGGACCGATGGTCAAGAGCCTTACGTACAAAGATACAACGACGGATAAAGAGCAAAGCATCGCCGTCGAGGGTATCTTTGTCACCATTGGCGCAATACCCAATACGAGCCCGGTAATAGACCTGCTCGAACTTGACCTGCTGGGCGCCATTCCCGCGGATCGCTACGGAATCACAAGCGTGCCCGGATTTTTTGCGGCGGGTGACGTAACATCAATTCGTGATGCGCAAATCATCGTTGCCGCAGGACAGGGGTGCAGCGCCGCGCTTTCCGCAGGGGACTACATCAGCAGATTACCGAAGAAGTAGAATGACCATATGAATACTCGTATAGGACCTCTCATCAAGTCCATCTCCACTCTTTTTCCATCTTCGCACTATGCGCTTTTGTCACTTTTTCTCTTTATCGGTCTTGAGCTTCTTTTCGTCGTGCACCGTTGGCTGTTTCTCCTGTTCTTTATCTTCCTCGCTATTCTCATAATCGGTATCATTCTCATCCGCTCGGAAGAAGGAAAGCAATTTCATCCTACACAGACAATTCTTCCCGCTCTCGCGGCATTCGGATTTGCCGCGTTGGTTATCTATCTGCCCATTACTCCGATTCTGCATGCATACTTTCTCGTCTGCGCGATTTTATTCTTCTTTATCTTAAAGCACGGGGCCAAGCAAGCGTATCCGACCTGGAACATGGTCATTTCTCTCGCCGTACTGTTTGCCGTGATCGTTCCCGCAATCGGATGGCGCTTTACGTTGTATGCTCCGGTATGGTTTACCCTTGCGGTTCTTTTTCCGATCATTGCATCCGTGGCATTCCAATCCTTGCTCCGATACACCAAAACAACGGGGGAAGCGGGGATTATCGCACTAAGCATCGGTTTCGTACTTACGCAACTGGTATGGCTTCTGCAATTTCTGCCCCTCCATTTCATCGTTCAAGCAGGTCTCATAGTAACCATCTACCATACGATCATGCAGATTACGATAGCAGTAATAGAGGATCGGCTCGATAGGCGAACCATAATCGAATACGGTTTGGTAGGGGTTGTCGGAATCATCCTGCTTGCTTCGACGGCACATTGGTCATAAGGTATACTGACTTGAGAAAGCATATGCCTACGAATACGATTCGATTATCGCTCAGCACCATCGTCCTTATCATTGGAGGGGTATTTTTCATTGCACTCATGGGAGGAGCACTCGGTTCGCGCATATTCGCTCAACCGCTGCCGTTGCGATCCGATACGAACGGAACGATCATTCCTGTTTCTCAGGAAGTAGTCGTGTCTCCAAGTAAATTAGCTTCCGATATTGTACAAAATCACGGAAAGTCCGTCTTTCTTCTCGGGCTTAAAACCTCAACAGGAATCAACGCACTCGGAACGGGCATCGCGTTGACGAACGACGGCATCCTCATGGCAACCGAGGACCTCTCACAAGAGAATATCGTTGGAGTGGGTGAGGACGGCATTATCTTTCCTTTGGCACCCGTAGGACGCGATGAACTTTCCGGAATCTCCTTTTACAAGGCGAGTGATCGCATCATCACGCCGTTCAATTTGTCTCAGAGCGCTCCTCGGATAGGGTCGTCGCTCCTTGCCCTGCATCGGATAAGCAACATCACGGATATTTTTGCACACACAACCACTCTTGCATCTACCTCCGTTCCCACAGAATCTTTTGCTCCGGGAATTCAAAAAATTGCGCTCATTGACAGTGCAGCAGCGCTGCCTTCGGGAGCCGCGCTTGTTGATGAAAACGGAAATCTTGCGGGCGTCTTTATTGATCCCGAAGACGCAACCGCGCTGTTTACATCCGATATTCGAGCTGCATTAGAACGACTTTCTTCAAACCGTCTCGCGTACAACCCGTTTCAAGCACTCGGTTTTTCCATTTCGTGGATATCCCGATTGGATGACAATGACACGATGCGAATTGCAAGTAATATTCGAAGCGTCCTTTCCAACAGCCCTGCGGATATTGCAGGCTTAAAAACCGGGGATATTCTTACGGCGATAGACGGAAATACCGTTTCTTGGGATACGAACGTAGCCACGATATTGAACGCAAAGACTTTAAATCTCACCGTCATGAGACAGGGACAACAACGAACAATACCATTAACTCCATAGCGGTATGGCAGTATTTCGGCCAAATTTAATTGTTGCAGTTACCGGTATCGTCGTTACGCTAATCCTCTTTTCTTTGGCACAAGAAATGAATCGTCGCTGGCAAGTGCAACGGGAAGTGGCACGGCTTGAAAATGAAGTGAACAAGATGGAGCGAAAGGTAATCGAGCTGGAACAGTTGAACGAATACTTCAATACGCAAGACTATAAAGAACGACTTGCGCGCGAACAGCTCAACTACAAAGCACCGGGAGAGAAAGTCGTTCTCGTACCGGAAAACGCTCCCGGTAAAGTGAAAGGGGATACCGCACGAGAACCTGCGGAGAATGAACG
>CAZSWB010000012.1:3131-3875 GCA_964610675.1 uncultured Candidatus Saccharibacteria bacterium | reverse complement strand
TCCTCTGCGCTGGTGGTATCTGTTCTTCGTACCAAACTCATGAAAATTGTTACTGTTGTATTTGTGCTCGTGGTTGGCGTATCGGGTTTTCTTTGGTGGCGCAGCCAATTTGCGCTTCCGATTTTTTGCACGATACGAGGATGTGTGACTACCAACGAATGGAATACGGAAAGGGAATATCAGGTTGCGTTTGCACAAGCAGCCGCTTCGAATGTACCTACGGAAGAAGCGGTTCTTACGACCATAGTACGCAGACATTTGATCACGCACCATGAGGAGAATACGGTAGGTGCAGAACATGCAGAGACCTACAGAACGGAGGTGTTACACCTTACCGACGAAGCGCAAATACGCCATTTGGGGTTTTCTTCGTTTGAAGACTATGACAAAGCGGTTGTCACCCCCTTCCTGTTACAACAAGCGTTTATCGAAAAAAATTCTCTGCAGGATTCAGAACAGGCATACGCTGCGCTTTCCGAGCAGTATCGTGTACTTTCCTTGCTTTTTGAATATACATGGGATACGAGTAAAGGAGAGGTAATCGCGCGGGATTAATACAATGGTAGTATACGACCTTCCCAAGGTTGAGACACGAGTTCGATTCTCGTATCCCGCTCCATTTAATAGGGACTATACATTATTTCTGCTGCGTTCTCGCTCCATGGTTTTAAATTGCGGAATAGGATATGTAAAGTATACTTGACATTCCATTTCCGGACGATACACTCAAATACATCAAATGTA
>CAZSWB010000012.1:0-3121 GCA_964610675.1 uncultured Candidatus Saccharibacteria bacterium | reverse complement strand
TCCGGCATTACGCAAGAAACGTTGGCTCAAGAGATCGGAGTAACTCGCCAGACCATTATTGCAATCGAAAAGGGAAACTACACCCCGTCAGTTATTCTGGCTTTGAAAATTGCCAAACTTTTTAAGAAATCGGTTGAGAATATTTTTCAAATCAAATATGAATAATAATCTGTTACAAGAAGTCTCAATTTCCGGAACCCTGATTATTCTTCTCGTGTTCTTCCTGAATCCATTTGATTTTTGGATGCCAACTTCATTGCTCATGATGATGGTTTTGGCACTTGTCGTAGTTTTTGCCCTATTTGCGAGTTTTCTATGGAAAGAAAATCATAAAGACGAACGGGAAGGCCTTCACAAAATGATGGCGGGTCGTATCGCATTTCTTGTCGGCACGGCATTGCTCACGTTGGGTATTATCGTCCAAAGCTTTGATCATAATCTTGATCCGTGGCTAATATTTGTCCTCACCGGAATGATTGTGGCGAAAAATATGACACTCATCTATGGTCGAATTAACAATTAAATGAATGTGACGAAGTTATCCACAAGTAAAATGTAAAGCATACTTTACATTCTTTTTTGGAGCATATACACTGAACACAAAAGAACTATCATTAACAATATTCTATGCATCATCATTCACAGAAAGGGTTTGCGATTCCCGCAATTATCGCGGTCATAGTGGGCGTGCTTGTGTTAGGCGGAGCAGTGTACTATGCTAATCAATCAAAAGAACCAGATACGGTCACACAAGAGGAAGCTATGATGGAAACGGATGTAGTTGAACAGCAACAAGATGGTGCAATGGAACTCAATGAGAATGACGGGATGATGGAGCAAACAGATACCGAAATGGTGCAAGATACCTCCGTAATGAAGGATGAGAGCGCAATGGTAAACAATGACGAAACCATGATGAAGTATTCAGGCGCAACGCTTGCGGGAACATCCGCACCGTTGCTTGACTTCACGAAATCCGATTACGATACGGCAGTGAAAACCGATAAGCTCATCGTCCTTTATTTTTACGCTAACTGGTGTCCGACCTGTAAAGCGGAATTTCCAGTGATGCAGAAAGTCTTTGATAAACTTACAACTGATAACGTAATCGGCTTTCGCGTGAACTACAACGATAATCAAACCGACGAAGACGAAAAGAAATTAGCAAGAGAATTCGGAGTTGCGTACCAACATACCAAGGTATTCGTCAAAAATGGACAAAGAATTTTGAAGTCTCCCGAGGGTTGGGATATGGATCGGTACGAAACGGAGATCGGTACCGCTTCAGGTCAATAATCTATGACGGAAAGTTTACTCTTTGGTGCATTTTTAGGGGGATTGATTTCATTCCTGGCACCGTGCGTACTCCCAATAATTCCCGGTTTCCTCGCATATCTTGCAGGGGCAAGTACCACCGATACAGGCTCCAAGCGCAAAGAGATCTTCATCAACAGCGTATTTTTTGTGTTGGGGTTTGGGATTGTATTCGCGCTACTCGGTGTGCTACTCAACACACTCCTTGAGAATATTGCGTACGATGTACAGACATGGCTCTCACGTATCGGAGGTGTGATGATTATTTTCTTCGGTCTGTATCTTGTGGGGCTCATAAAAATTCCTTTTTTGGAGAGAGAGTATAAGTTTGGGGTAAAGACAACGTTTAGGTCTCGCTATGCCACCTCGTTTCTATTCGGATTGGCATTTGCAGCAGGTTGGACGCCATGTGTCGGTCCCGCGCTCGGAGTCATCTTGGGCCTTGCGGCGACGCAGCCGGGGTCCGCATTCATTCTTTTGCTTACCTACTCGCTCGGACTTGGCATACCACTTTTGATCGTCGGTGCGTTCACTGCGCAAGCTTCAGAGTTTATCAATCGCCACACGGTCGGATTAAAATATCTCAATATCGTATTCGGAGTTATCCTTCTCGCACTCGGTGTTCTTATATTCACTCAGAAACTTGCACGTATCGCAAACTTTGAATTTCTGAACCAGCTATTACTGAAATAAATGAAAGATTTAAAGCCGTACATTCTTATCGTTGTTGTCGCGCTTCTAATTGGAACGATTTACTTTATTAACTCAAGCAGCGTAAAAAGAGGCGGGACAAGTGATACGGAAGTGATAACTCCGCGAAAATCTGCTGTTCAAGACGAGGTTACGACAGAAGATAAAATGAAACGGTATGAATTGGCGAAGGAGATTACCACTCCCGATGGTTTTATCAATACGGATGGCAATCCGATTACCATTGGTGAGCTTATCGGCAAAAAAGTGATACTGATAGACTTCTGGACATACAGTTGCATTAATTGTCAGCGCACCACGCCGTATCTCAACGCGTGGTATGAAAAATATTTGGATAAGGGCTTGGTTATCATTGGCATGCACACGCCGGAGTTTGAATTCGAGAAAAACTACGACAACGTCAATGCGGCGGTAGAAAAATTCGATATCAAATTTCCAGTCGTCCTTGATAACGACTATTCCACATGGACTGCGTATAAAAACAGGTACTGGCCGCGCAAATATCTCATAGATATAGATGGATATATTGTGTACGACCATATCGGCGAGGGAGCGTATGAAGAAACGGAAAAGAAAATACAGCATGCGCTCAATGAACGCATGGCCGTATTAGGGGAAGAAGTGACAATCGACCAAACGGTGACCAAAGAAATACCTATCCAAGGCGGACCGCGAAGCCCGGAAACATATTTCGGATCATCGCGTGAGCCTCGTGAAAAAAACTTCTTGCAACCCAGCGGTGCGTGGGATATTTCACCAGAATTTGCTCAAAATACTGCACCGGATGCCACCATCACATACACATATACGGCAAAAGATGTTTTCTTTGTTGCACAATCGGATACTCCCGTAGCTGTGGAAGTCCTACTGGATGGCAAACCCGTTGGATCGAAAGCAGGAGCAGATATTATTACAGCTCCCGATGGCAAATCTATTGTTAACATTAAAGAAGCCCGACTGTACAAGATTATCCAAGACACCAATTCCGAAACTCACACGCTTGAATTGAAAATCCAACAACCAGGCCTTCAAGCCTTTACCTTCACGTTTGGGTAGATTCATCTTCGCTTTTTCAAAACGGTTAAGCGATACATTT
>CAZSWB010000011.1:852-11763 GCA_964610675.1 uncultured Candidatus Saccharibacteria bacterium | reverse complement strand
AAAGATTGACAACTGTGGATAACTATTGTATATAAGATATAAACAAATAGGTATATTCTACCTCTTGCTCCGTGCTAATTTTGCCTTGAATCGTTCTTGTGGAGTCTTATGATTCTTGTCGCATGTCTCCTCATGATGCTCGTGTGCTTCTGACGTGAGTTGAGATAGATTGCAATACTGACACTGGTATGTAGCCATATAGATTATTCTGAATCCCCACGAGAAAAAAATCCAGTTTCCCACATCATAAAACTACCGATAGCCTCCTCGCACTCTTCAACGCTGGATTCGTTAGAGATAGGAAGATCACTGCACGTCAACGACTTATAATAAACATCTACATTATGTTTCTGGATCTCCACCTGTCTATCAAGATGGTATGAATACAAAAACAGAAAAGTAGTAATGGTTGCCCCAATAAGTAACGTGCTTCGACGATTATTCTTCAGAAATTCTTCAAGTTCTTGGAAGTATTGCATGCGTGAATTGTACCCATTATTACACTTGAAAATATTGTCATTCTGTGCTAGGGTGAAAGTACTAATTTACAACCAAAGCGGAGGATGGTTGGCGACTGTGTGAGAAACTGGTGTTGCGTGTCGCAAGGGATGAATCCCTGATCGTCTGAAGTAGCGGGAGATTCGGAGCACTGCTGGAATCGACTAATAGTCGGTTTTATTTTGTGCACTGAATCTACAAATGAATACTCTGAAATAGAATCCCTTATCGATCAGGAGTACCTGGATGACTTCGAAAATCTTTGGCGTGAAGATAATCCTGGCGTAGAAATTTCAAAACAAGAACTTTTCAACATGGCGTCTGAGCTACTGTATGCTGTACAGTTAGTAAGTAAACCAATACCAAAATCAAAATCTAAACAGTATCGTCATATTTTGAAATTGGTGAATTAAAAATAACTAAACATACGCTGTATATTTGAGAAAGTCTTCGGAGGAAAAAGAACGACAGGCTCAGTCTATTCCTGCGCAAAAAGATGAGGTAAGAAAAAAATTTGGACACCTGAACATTTTGGAATTTATCGAAGAAGAACGAAGCGCATTTACTGAAAACAACAGGCCAGAGTTTGCTCGCCTGATGAAGCTTCTCGATGCTGGCGAGGTTCAAGGATTGCTCGCTTGGCATCCTGATCGCTTGAGCCGAAACGAGGTTGATGCTGCCATGGTTACGACTCGGATCAGAAAGGGAGTTATTAAGGATATTCAGTTCGTATCATACAACTATGATCCATCGCCTGAGGGGATGTTCATGCTGCAATTCACGATGGCACAATCACAACATTCATCGGCACGGCTCAGTATCAACGTGAAGCGTGGACTGATGAAAAAGGCTCGTGATGGCTGGATGCCTGGTGAAGCGCCGTTGGGATATAAAAATACGCCATGGAAAGCTGGAGGGACCAGGACTATCCTCAAGGACGAGAAGTCTTATCCGTTGATCCGACAAGCGTTCGATCTCATGCTGACAGGATGTTATAGCGTTCCTCAGATTCTGGAAATAGTGAACAACCAGTGGGGGTTCAAAAGTTCCAAACGTGGTAAGACGGGATTGAAGGGCAACCATCAACTTTCTCGAAGTTCACTCTATAAAATATTCACAAATTGTTTTTATGCTGGAATATATGAATATCCAGTCGGCTCTGGGGAATGGCATGAAGGGCAACATCCACGAATGGTATCCATGGAAGAGTTTGAACGTGTTCAGGTACTTCTGGGAAGAGGCGGAAAACCGTCTCCAGTGAAAAGATACTTTGCATATACGGGAGCGATTGAATGTCCTTGTGGTGGCCAGGTTACGGCTGAGATAAAAATGCGTTGCCGCTGTACCGCTTGCGGAACAAAGTTCTCTTGTCTTCACAATCGCTTCTGTGCGGTATGCAAAACAGGAATTGAAGAGATGAATCAGCCAAACATATATACCTTCACGTACTACCGATGTTCTAGGAATATGAAGGGTGTGAAGTGTACAGAGAAGGCTCTTGAAGTAACGAAGATGGAAGAACAGCTCAAGGGGTATCTTGGGAATATCAGTATCAAGAAAAAGTATCTCGATCTAGCCATCAATCAGTTACGCAAGAAGCACGCTCTGGAGTCAGAGAAGCGAGAGTTTATTCAAGATGCGCAAACGAAGGCATACGAGGAGGCATCCAGGAATTTAGATAACTTACTGAGTATGCGCATGAATGGAGAGATTACGGCGGATGAATACCTGGAGCGAAAGTCCAAAGAAAAACAGAGCCAAGTCCATTTCAAGCTTCTACTCAATCAGACAGACCAGAAACAAGATGACTGGCTCAAGTCAGCGGAGGACGCTTTCAATTTCGCTGCACGATCTCTCTTCTGGTTCATGGAAGCTGATACTGAGAACAATCTGAAAGAGAAAAAGAAGATACTGACCACTTTAGGTTCGAAACTCGTACTTACAGACAAAAAATTGCTCATCATACCCAAAAGAGAGTACGGCATCATCGAAAACATGCTGGCCCATGTACCTGATGCAAAACCAGAGTTCGAAACCCATGGCGTGCCTGTAAAAGAAAGCTTTGAATCAAAAACAGAGATTTCAGAGACTGACCGTCTCAGCTGGTTCCCGGGCAGGGATTCGAACCCCGATACTGAGGACCAAAACCTCATGTCCTGCCTTTAGACGACCCGGGAGTATATATTAGGAGGAGTATCCATAGTTTCCGTGAAAAACCGGTATAATGCAAGGATGTGTTTCAAGAAAAATGCAATAAGAAAACCCCGAAGCAGCGTCAAGCATGCTTTGGGGTGTGATCGATGTGAAGAAAAATCTTCTCACGATTCTGTGTTTTTTATACTCCAAGCGAGTTCCTGCCCCGCCCAAAAGGGTACAAAACCTCCAACCGTATCGGGAACAATCATCGGCTCCTTAATGAGAGTGACTACTTTCGCCCCACCCATAGGCTCATAAATCTCGTAGAAAGGCCTAGCAAACCCACCCGCGAAATTTGGAAGCCTATCAAGCGCACCGCGGCTTTCAAAGATTTGAGCAAGGAGCGGAAGTGCGATGGGAGCGGTGTACACTCCAGCGCAGCATTCGTCTGTTTCCTTCGCATCTTTTTCATGGGGAGCGCTGTCTGATCCGAACATGAATTTCGGACACCCACTCGTAGCCGCTTCAATAAGCGCTGCGCGATCCTTCGACGTTTTTGCAACTGGCTTGCAATAGTTATGCGGTCTCATTCGGTCGCATCCAACATCATCGTACGTGAGCATTAGATGATGCACTGTTATAGTCGCACGAACATTGTCGGGCAGGTGCAAGATTGCATCCACCGCATCAGCTGTTGATATATGCTCCAGGACAATTTTCAGATTAGGAAACGTTCGGGCGATAAAGAAGAGAGTCCGTAAAAACTCTCGTTCTCTTTCGAATCCCTCGATGGTATTTCCCGGCTTTTCCCCATGCAGGCAAACAGTTAAACTGATTTCCTGCAGAGCTTCAAATACCGGAAACAGAGCAAAGAAGTCTTCCACGCCGTCTTCGGCATTTGTGGTGAGCCCTTTCGGATACACCTTGCCGGCAATAGCTATTGGGATGTGAGTCAATGATGGACGAAATTCGCGCACCATTTCCGGTGTTGTATCCTCCTTGATTTTGAACGTCATCATCGGCTCAAATCCGCTGTATGGTCCGGCAGCATGCATAATCTCGTCTTTGTATGCCACCACATCTGCCGCCGTGCAAATTGGCGGTTTCGGGTTTGGCATTATAAGTGCCCCAGCGAAGTGTCTCGCCGTTTCAGGGACGACGCGGTATAGCGTATCCCCTTGCCTGAAGTGCACATGCATATCGTACGCGGGAAAACTAATTTCCATGAACATTCCCCTTTCGTGAAAAAATATCAGTCAAACTATCTATAAGCCATATTCGCGATCGCTCGCGTTCTCCCCGGACGCAGCATGCAAGCTGTTGCAACTTGAATTCCCGAAGCTCCGGCACTATAGTACTCCTCGACCGCCTGCGCGCTATCAATGCCTCCGCACCCTATTACTGGCTTGCACAGTCCGCTGTCAAGTGCGGTACGAAGCCATTCGCAGTGAATGCTTCGTAGCGGGGGACCTGATAGTCCTCCTCCGCCAAATCGTGCAAGCGGCGACTCGTTATTCCAGAACAGGTCGTTCCAATCAATCCTACCTGGAAACGCACCCCAAGGAATGGTATTACCCATAACGATCGCACCGCAAGCCTCCTCTTTGCTGATCTCGCACACGGCATCAACCGGAGCAAGTGCATTGAACTTACATAGAAGTGGAATCCTTAGCGGCGCAGCGATAGGGAGCGCCTCTCCTGCTTCCAACACGCGAGATGACGGATCGACTCCCGAAGTGGGACAAGAAAAGTTCAGTTCCAACCCCACCTCAGCTTTAAACTGATGGATAACCGGAAGAAGCAACCGAACGAATTCCCTCAGTTCGTCCATGCGATCGGATTTTTTCTCTGAGACGGACATGAACGAGAGATTCCACGGGCTAGCGCATATCTGCTGCCATCGACCCAGTGCAAGCAGTCTTGCAGCACCCGGCCCGCTCAATCCGACTGCATTGAGTGCAACGCCCGGGATGGGCTATATGACAATGCAGGAAGGGAAGAGGTGTTTTGGCGTAATGCCGTCCTCCCGCATATACATGTTCCCGACTTTGTTTTTAGGATCCAGTCGCGGTTGCATCGTCGTTGTTTTTGCGGTGAATCCGTAGCTTAAAAACGTTAGTCCGCGGAGCTTCCACAGCGGGTGATACCAATATCCTTCGTCAAAGAATCCCCGCGTGCCTGCCCCGTTGAAGAGCGGTTGGTAGTCGACTCCTGCAATATCCATAGCGAACCTCATTGGAGAGAATTGAATATTTAATTAAAAACGAACACCCTATGAACAGTGATAGAGATGAACAAAAAAAGCAAGAATGCCTACTGCACCTTCACGCCGAATACTTCTTGGATGTTTTTCAGGAGGTCTTCTTCTCTTCCGTTCTTTTCTTCCTGCGAAACAGGAGGTGCAGCATTCAGTTCGCTCTTGATATGCAACGATTCCCCTATTGCTTGCATGAGGGCTTGTTGTACAAGTTTCATGTTGTCCGGTTTGTCAAAAAATGTCTTATGCAACGGAAACTGCATGTGCAACACGAGTGCACCATCTACAACCGCTTTCGGTTGGGTTGCGCGCAAAAACGTAGATGCGACCGGATTTACCTTGCGCAGCGATTGGACGACCTGTTCCCAAGAAGTTTGAATTTTTACGAACAGTTCCGGGGAGTCATTCTTGATCACCATTGCTGGCGCCGGTGTGTTGTCTACCTGCACTACGGGAGGACGTCGTTCTTCTTTTGGCTGTTGAGGGAGGCTTGGTGCGGGCGCTGCTTGTCTTTTTACTCCCGCGCACGATGTTAAAATCGCAAGCTCCAACGCGATCATCGGTTCCGGCACATACGAGATGTCTTGTAGCGCAACAAGAAATGCACGCATGATGACGGTGATGCGATCAAGCGCGTTGGGCGCGGATGCAAACGCGGGCGGATTGTTTTGCGTAATGGCACGGATGATGCCTTCGCGTGCGGCACGTACGGATTCATGGAGGAATTGCTCAGTATCGAATCCGTCCGCATAGGCTTTTGTGGCAATCGTTACCGCTTGCTGCGCATCACCTGCCACCAATGCTTCCAAAAAGGTTTCCGCCAGTTTGGGTGAAGGAATTCCCAATAGGTCGGATGCTTGTGCAACGGTGAGCGTGTCTTCCGAATGGGACAGCAATTGCCCCAGCAAAGATTCCGCGTCTCGGTAGCATCCATCGCTGCGTTGCGAAATGAATGTGATGAGATCGTCATCAGCCGTTCGCTTTTCTTCGTGCAGTATATGTGTCAGCCGTGTTTTCATTTCCTCGTCTGTTGCTCTGCGAAACCGGAATAGTTGGCATCGGGATGCGATGGTTGCGGGTACTTTATGCAACTCGGTTGTCGCAAGAATGAAAATAACGTGCTTGGGAGGCTCTTCGAGCGTCTTGAGCAATGCCGCAAACGCGGGACCGGATAGCATGTGCACTTCATCAATGATATATATCTTGTATTTTCCGCTTGAGGGTGAGAGACTCGCCGTTTCTCTCAGTGCTCTGATGTCATCAATCCCTCTGTTCGATGCCGCATCTATTTCCATCATATCTAGCGATGCTTTCTTCTGGAATGCGACACAGGAATTGCAACTCCCGCACGGCTCCACCGTTTCGGAAGCGGTGCAATTGAGCCGTTTAGAAAATATGCGGGCTGTCGTAGTCTTTCCTGTTCCTCGCGGTCCTTGAAAAAGGTACGCATGGGCTACTTTGTCGTTAAGAATTGCCTGCCCGAGAATGTAGGTAATGTGATTTTGACCGATAATCTCGGAAAAGGTCTGGGGTCTGTATTGTCTATATAGCGCTGGCATCCCTATGAGCGTACCGTGCAAGAATCAGATGCGCTAGTCCGTTTTTGCGTGTCGAAATATAAAAAGCTTGCTTCCCGAAAAATTGATAAAAAGAATAAGGATAATAGCAACGGCTTTCGCTGCAAAATCTCGCCCGTCTCCGAAAAGGTGGATAAAAAGAGTCCATTTGTAGAGTACGCCGACGAGCAATTGGTTTAACGCCCATGTAAACGCATTTAAGAGGAAGTATCCTGTACCTTGGCGAGCGGCGCTCCCTTCCGTATCGTGGAATGTCCAGGTGCGGTTGATGATAAAATTGCTACAAATAGCCAAGAATACACTCACGTTATTCGCCGCAATAATTTCCGTACCCAGAACCGTATACGTCGTTCCCCATCCAAGAACACGGGTAAGAAATGCGAACGTGCTGAAATCCACAGCTGCCCCGATCGTACCGGTGATGCCGAATTTGATAAACTGCTTCGCGGTATTTTGATATCGCGCAGGAAGCAGACGTATGATTGCGTTTGCGGCGGTGGAAAGCATAGTTGGTTTTAGTGATGAATAACGTGTTCGACCGCTCCCCACTCCGCTTCCCCATGTTCCGGAATGAGAATGGTAACTTCGTCTCCTTCTTGTGCTTTATAGAACGTTACGCTGGCAAGTAATATTTTGTATGTTTTCTCCGGTGCCTTTATTCCAAAATTCCCAAGCTCGTCCACAATGAGCGTTCCCACGACGCGCTTGCGGTCGATCGGGTTGATTTGCTTGTACAGCAGCGCGCCGTCGGAGTTGATGGTGAGCTTTAAAATATCGCCTTCTACGAGCTTTGACTTCGAGGCGTAATTCGGCGGAACCGGATATTCTTCCCCGTCATTTCCTTGCATATTTTGCCCGTCAAACACACCTTCGATGATTCGCTCTCCTTCCGCGATAGGGGCTTCTATGTCGGGCTGAGACGAGCTACTTGGCTTTACTCCCTCTGTTGCTTCACTCAGTGCTTGTCGAACATACTGAATATTTCGCTCAGCGTCTTCGAGGCGTTGGGTAATGAGTGCGATTGTTCTTGGGTCAAGAGCCATAAGTGTGGTGTTTGTGTTCTTTCCTGCTTCTTATGATATACTACAAAAAAAGTTATGTCACGTACCCGTATTTTTTGGATTCTCATCAGTATTGTTATGATCGGCATAGCATTCCGATCGTTTCAGTTGACCGGAAGAAGTATGTGGTTCGATGAAGCGTTCTCTTGGAGGCTCATCCAGTTCCCATTTTCGGAAATGATCGCGCGAGATGCGGCCGATGTGCATCCGCCCCTCTACTACATCGTATTACAAGGGTGGGCGTATGTTTTTGGAAGTTCCCTGTTTGCGATTCGATCGTTTTCCGTGGCGAGTGCGGCCGTTTCGTTGGTAGGCGCATACTTGTTTGCCGCATACGCGTTTCGCTCAAAACGTGCGGGCATCTATGCTGCAACGGTTCTCGCGCTTTCCCCGTGGGCCATTTCATACGGATGGGAAGCGCGGATGTATCCACTCGGCATGGTTTTCGCGGTTTTCTCTTCATTCGCGCTTCTTCACGGTTTGCGGGAAAAATCATTTTGGTGGTTTGGCGCGTATGGCGTACTTGCGGCTGCACTCGCATACACCCACTATTTCGGATTTTTCACCATTGCATCGCACGCGTTGTTCGTGCTTGCTGTGTTGGTGAAAAGTACAAGGTGGCGGATCGGCGAGTTGATGCATGCGAAGATTTTTTGGGCGAGTATTCTTGCCGCATGTTTCGCTCTATTGCTGTATGTGCCGTGGATTCCCACTTTTTTGGAACAGCGTGCGCAAGTGCAAGCGTCCTACTGGGTTCCGCCGCTCTCTATTACTTCCGTACCCGATACGTTTTACCAGCTGTTTGTTCCATCAACCGGCTTGGTTCCCCATCACGGATACATTCTCATTGTTTCCCTTTTTCCCCTTGCGGGAACACTCCTGTTATGGGCATATAGCATAGTGCGATTCAAGAAAAGCGACGGCGTATGGTTTACGGTTGTTCTCGCGGTCATTCCCATGCTGTTTGCGATCGTAATATCCCTAGGAGGTAGAAGTTTGTACAACGACAGGTTCTTCGCATTTACCGGAATATTCATACTCATATTGCTCGCGTATGTGGTGAGTACGATCAAAAGGCCGATCGTTCGCAGAGTTGTCTTTATCGGCACGATTGTCGCGCTCATCTTTTCGTTTACGCAGTATTGGAATGATTTGGATATCAAGAATAAAGGGGGGTCTCATGCGGCTACTCGATATACGTTCACGCATCGAGAAAACGGGGATAAGATTCTGGTAAGTTCCCCGTTCATATATTTTGCGGTGTTGCACTACGCAACCGAAGAATTTGACGCAAAAGATGTTCCGCGATTGTATTCCGATACGGGTGAGCTTTCCCATTTTAGCGGAGGCCCCATTCTCATGCAGGCGGATATCGCGGGTCCGCTAGATATCGTAGGGTATACCAAGACCGTATGGGTGATCGATACCACGGGCTTTGGCGAGGAAGAATTTATCGCACCGAGCAACTGGACAGAACAATCACGAGAGACATTCCCGGAAGTATTTACGTATCAGGGGGATATCATTGTGCGAGAGTTCACAATTCACTTGTAGTAGACGCGATTGGGTATTCGCAAATCAATATACTCGAGCGTTTGTTTCTCTTCTTGTGTTACGGTATCTTCCAGTAACCGGAACAGGATATCCAATTGGCCTTCTGCGCTTCGCGTCGTGTCCATCAAGATTTTCCAGTTTGTGTCCAAAAGGAAATGAACTTCTCGCGTTGCAAGCGACGGGATTCTCATTTCAGCGATATTTGCCTCGGTGATATCGGGCAATTTCTCAAGTGCTTCGTTCATGAACTGAATAAATGAAGATTCCACAGCATTGGTACCGAGTCGTACCATGGCTTTCGTGTCCGTATTTTTTACCGTTGGCAGAACGACACCAGGAAGCACATCCAGCGATGCGTTTTCATATGCTATTCCTTCATCGTCCACGAAATAGTAGGAACCGCCCGAAATGAGCAAAAGCGCCGGCTTCTTTTCTTGCACGATAACCTTCAGCGTTCCCGGCAGCTTGCGTACGATATGAGCGTCTCGCACTTGCGGCACCTCCCGAAGTATCCTTTGTTCTATTTGTTCCGTGGAAACAAAGAGAATATTCTGCCCGATACTCTTTCCCAAAAGTATTCGAACTGACTCAATGGTATGCGGTTTCGCATCAACGACCGTGATCGCGGACACTGCGAAAGTCTGCGTAAAGAACATGAGCCATCCCAAAAAACAGATTGGGAGCATGACGAGAAGTGCGAGAAAAGCAACCGATGACCATTCCACCAGTTGGCGTTGCACTTGACCCCAGCGTGCGCGGTTCATAGCTACTTTAAGGATTTGGAGATAATGTGGTAAAGGGCAAATGGGAATGAAGACACTTCGGAATTTCCACGGATCCGTCAGGTTGTTGATGGTTTTCAATCAGTGCAATCATCAGTCGCGCAAGCGCCACCGCGGTGCCGTTGAGCATGTGGACTTTTTGCGTGTCTCCTTCCCGTGTTTTGTATCGGATATTCAATCTGCGTGACTGATAACTTGTTGTGTTGCTCGCCGAATGCGTTTCTCGATATCGCTTTTCGCTCGGAATCCATGTTTCTATATCGTACGTTTTCGCGGACGGGTAGCCAATATCCCCCGCTGCCAATCGAACAACCCGATAGGGAAGCTCCAGGGAATCCATGATAGCGCGTTGCTGAGTAAGCAAGAACTGATGCTCCTCTTCGGATGCTTCCGGTGTCGTTATGCTGAACATTTCCACCTTGTTAAACTGGTGCAGACGAAGAATGCCCTTTACGTCTTTCCCGTGGCTTCCCGCTTCTCTTCGAAAGCAAGGGGAATATGCGACATGGCGGAGAGGTAATTGATCCTGGGAAAGTACCTCGTTCATGTGCATGGCGCCCAGAGCCTGCTCGCTCGTACCTACAAGGTACAGGTCGTCTTGCGTGGCATATACTTCGTCCTTCGCTTGATGGAGATACCCCATACCTTCCATTGCTTCGTGTTGGATGAGGAGGGGCGGAATGACTTGGTTAAAGTGATGTTTGCTCAGCGTATCGAGTACATAGGAAACAATACCCATTTCCAGTCGGGCGAGATCGCCTGATATGTACGTAAATCTTGCTCCGGAAACTTTTGCGCCGCGTGCCATATCAATCCTATTGCCCATGAGCGTCATGTAGTCGTGCGTCGTATGCTGTTCGCCGCGAACCGTAACTTCACTTTTTGCAATGACTTCACTGTCATCTTCTCCGCCCTCCTGGACGTCCGGAAGCGGAATGTTGGGAATTTGTTTCCATAGTTCGTCTCGCTGCTGCGATGCGCTGTCCAGTGCTTCCTTGAGGGTGCTTTCTTTTTCTCCCAAATCTTTCATTGTCGCAATGATTTCC
>CAZSWB010000011.1:0-842 GCA_964610675.1 uncultured Candidatus Saccharibacteria bacterium | reverse complement strand
GCCACTGCATGTCGGCCTTCAGAAGTGTTTCGATGTGTAGCTCTTCGATGCCACGTTTTTTGAGCGCTTCTATCGTAGCGTCCCGCGTCGTTTCATTTCGCAAAAGTTCAATATCAATCATATCCTTTTGTTATTCTCGGGCCGCAAAAGCGGAAAGAGGATCGTATCTCGCAGGTGAGACGTATTGGTAAGCAACATGACCAAGCGGTCGATGCCCAGACCAAACCCTGCAGCCGGGGGCATGCCGTACTCAAGCGCTCGTATATATGATTCGTCGATTGCGTGCGCTTCTTTGTCTCCTGAATCCCGGGCCGATTGTTGCGCTTCAAAACGCAGTCGTTGCTCGACGGGGTCGTTCAATTCCGTATATGCCTTTACGATCTCCATACCCGCAATCACCAGCTGGAACATTTCCGCGATTCGAGGATCTGCCATTTTTTGCTTCGCCAGCGGCACCATCTCAAGCGGATAGTCATACAAAATGGTTGGGCGGTGCAGGGTCGGTCGGACTATTTCTTTGTAGAGTTCGTCTACGAGCTTCGCATATGTGTGTGTCGTCGGAGGATTAATGTTTCGGTCCGCAAGCGCTTCCAAGTACACTCGAGGATTCCTTTCATCCAAAATGTTGATTCCTGATATTTTTTCAATGGTCTCTATGTATGAAAGTCGTTGAAACGGGGGTTGAAACGAAATGGTTTCGTCATCCCACGGCACGTCGTACGAGCCGAGAATATCCTTTGCCGCATTCGATACTATTTCTTCCGCCGTATCCATCAAGTCTTCGTAATCGGCATATGCCTCATAGAATTCAAGCATGGTAAATTCCGGATTATGTGACTTGT
>CAZSWB010000010.1:3494-11784 GCA_964610675.1 uncultured Candidatus Saccharibacteria bacterium | reverse complement strand
ATCGACCGATCGATCGGTGTCCTGCAACGCCGTTTTGAGCGGAAGATTAATTTCCTTTGTTTGCATATCCGACGAATCAATTCCTTTGCGATACAACGGATAGTTCACATAGCTTAACCAGAACTCGTTATCGCGAACTCCCAAATCAATCGCCTCTGCGTTTCCCGGATCAAATGAAATTACGATTGTTGCTTGTTTCGCAAACACGGGCTGCTGTACATAAAGGTCGATATGCGCCATTTCTTCCAAAATCACCGTTGCTCCGTCGCTTGTCGGATACGGTATCCCATGAATCGTTTCGAGAACCCCGAGACTTGCATCATACATATTGACCGTTGAAACCGCAAATATCGCGGCGGGTATGAAGAAAGAGAGCAGAAGAACCGTCACCGTCATCGGAAAAACGCGAGCTTGCTTCATAGGACGCTGCGAGTTCTCTTGAGCGAGACTATTAACTGCATATCTTTTTGAGTAATCTCGCCCAACAGCCACAGAACACTAAGATATATTACTCCTAGAAAAATATACTGTACCGGGAGCATCAGTGACTCCGCTTTCCAAATATACGTGGGGAGAACCATGATACTTGAAGCGATAAGGATATGGATTGTGCTTTGAATCGGATACGGGATGCGGAACGTTTTAAATGTATACATTGCAAGCGTCGTCAGACCGATGAGAGCCGCAATCGTTGTCTGCCAAGCGGCACCCTGCAAGCCGTAGCGCGGAATGAAGAAATAGCCGAGAAGCGCGGATATACCTATCATCGCGCCCGTAATGTACAGCGCAATCTGCGGCTTGCCGGCACCCGCAACGATATTGGAGAGTAACAAATAGAAGGACAACGCCCCGAGTCCAACCATCAAAATGGTGAGCACCGGTGCGGCATCTTCGTACTTTACGCCGTAGAAGAGCGTAATGAGCTCTTTGCTCGTAGATGCGGCAAGTACAACGCTCGGCACGATGAGCGCAATGAGGTAGCGGAGCGCCTGTCGAATGAACAGAGCGGCTTTGTCATGCGATTGCCCGGGACGCGTGAGTGCGGCAACACTGGGCAGCAATACGAATGCCATTCCCTGTAGGAGAATATACGAAATGCGGGAAAGATTTACCGCGGAGTTGTAGTAGCCGGCAAGCACGTCGTTCTGTAAAATCGCCTTTACCATGAACAAATCTTGGCTCATGAGTATTTGCAGTCCGACCAATACCACCGCGTATATGCCCGCAAAAGATAAAAAAGATTTCATATGCAAAACGTACGCCTTCGTGCCTCCGACATTTCGCGTCCAATACCAGCCGAGAATGGCCGCAATGACGCCGCCAACCGCGAAGCCGGCAAGCGCACCGTAGAGTCGGAAAATGAATATGAGCGAGACCGCCCCGATGAGTTTCGCCACCGCATACGTAGTTGTCAGCATCGCTTGCTTCGAAAATTTGTGCATTCCGCTCAAAAACTGAACAAACACGGGATACAACCCTTGCAGGAAAATGATACCGGCGACAAAAATGAAGTACTTCGTTAACGACTGATCTTGGAGCGCGTGTGAGATAAACGGGGCAAGTGCCGTAACCAGCAGCGCCATACCGATACCGATCATGATCTGAATGCGAAGCGCTTGGCGCAATATGCTTTGCGCATGTTCATTGTTTTGGGCTACAAACTTCGAAACTGCGCTCGGAACGCCGTACGTTAAAATAATCCCGAAGATGGTTTGAAACGACAACACGACACCGAAAATTCCATATTCTCCAACACCGAGCAATCGGCCTATCAAGGGATGGATAATAAATCCGAGAAACAGCACAATGGCTTGGGTTAACGTCAGCACGATGGCTCCTGAAAATTTTGATTGTTTCATAGATGTCATGGTACGAGCGATAAGCCCAATGAGATAAGGTCGATTGGCACCGCTTCTCCTCGCGGATTGATGAGAGACAGTAATACAAACCCCTTGTCAGTAATCTGGACTACATCCGAAGATAATTCAACTGTAATGCGATCTGTATATGGAAGCGCAAAATCTTCTCCTGTTGATGTCCGCAAGGAAAGCCCCTCCACGGGATTTGTCAACCAGAGCATGAATGTCAATGATGTTTCCGGCTTTCCAACGCCGTTGGGGTCCCACAGAACGCGAACATAGTCGCCAACGTTAAAGGAAAGGGGAATGATCGGTGCTGTTGCCTTACGATACGTGACCCTGCCTTCTGCAAGCGGCTCAGACAAGCGAGGCGTGCGAATGCTTGCTTGTAAATTCTCAAACGTATCCATGAGATCCCCGATATCATTCGCCAATGTGGCCGGTCGGAGAAGAAACGTGCATTCCATTGAAGTGCACGCTTCGCGAGCGCGTTGCACTTCATACACCGATATATCATCCGCAACCGCTATGGGGTTCATCAGTAAATTGTGTGCAAACGCGTCTTTCGAACTGTTATCAATCCCGGTCACATACCCAATATTGTGCTTCTCGAACAGGGAGGAGATGTGCGGAATGCTTCCCAGCGCGAAAATCTTTTCGTAATCCAATTGGCGCAAATATATGGTGCTTCGCAGTTTTGATTGCCACGCTTCATCCATTTGCCGTTCCAGATCCGCCGCGATACGGGTGTACATAGGTGCATCGGTCAATACCAGCCACGATGCCGATTTACGATTAAAGTCATCAATGAGGATTGCGGGCGGATTCTCTTTTGGCAACGAATTCTTCATAAATCCAATTAATCCAAGTTGTTCTCCCGTGAGTGTCGAGTTTGTACGCACTGTGTGCGAAAGCGTGGAGAATGCGCTCGTCGTTGATGAGGATACCGCGATACCGATTGCGAGCAATATTCCAACCCGTGCGACTTGCCGTAAACTCCCGTCATATGCATACGTAACGACATAAAAAAGTTTGCCAAATAGATACGCCGCAGCTACCGAAAACGGAACAGCAAGGTAGAATAAGGCACGTACGGGGGGAATATCAATTCCGATCGACGGGCCTCTTGATAGCATGAACAGCGCAAAGGTTGCGAATACGAAGACGAACACCTGGCGAAAATGCGAATCCTTTCTTCGCAATTCCACAACCATGAGCAGCATACCCGCAAGTCCCGAGAAGAACCAAAATTCACCCATCAGCGATGGGTATTGTGTCAACGGCAGGAGCAAAGAGCCCAAATGAGGAGTATTGGTAAAAATTGCCGAAAGCTTCCGACCAAGCCCGAGCGAGAATAACAGAACTGTTGCTCCCGCGCATACTACGAGCAAAGCGGCAACCAAGTCCTTTCGTACATGTATCGCGCGGATAATCTTTGATCGAAATACGATAGCGCAGGCCACACCCATTGCCGAAATGACAAACGCTGCAATGAATGCGGAAAATTGATGCGACAGAAAGAGTGCGCAGGCGCACACGAGAAACAGCAAAGCGTCTTGTCTCTCTCCTTTCCGAATAAACCGTATCACGAGTAGAATCATGCCAAACAACAACAGCTCGCCCACGATGTTTTGAAAGTGATATCCCGGTTCTCGTATGTAACGCAAGAAGCGTAATTGCGTCAACGTAAACACCGCAGCCAAAATCGGTGGTGCAATATGCACATGTCTGTCAAAAAGCTCTTTCGCGATGCTTGCGGCAATCCAACCAACGCATACCGCAAGCAGAATCGAAAACAATCCTATACTCAGGAGCGGAACAGGGGAGAGGTACAGTACGAGAGCGGAAACCGCATGTAATCCCGGTGTATAAAAGTCTACGGGATCGCGATTGAGTAAGTCGATCGCCTTTTGGTAATCGGGAAGCGTGTGCGTTCGCAGCGTTTCATTCGCCCAGATAATCGTTTTTTGGACATCACCGGATGGCAACCCGTCGTGTACGAACAGGAAGGGAATGGCAAAGAGTGTGGTAAGCAAGAGCACCGGTATTGCTATCGCCAACAGATGCCACAGCGCTTGTCTCGTAAACAAACGACGAGTGTACAGTGCATATGCAATACCAAAAATAGAAACAACCAAAAAGGTTGTCGGGATTGCAATGTTCATGTACAGCCCCGCTGTCAAGACAAGGGTAATACTTCCCATACTCCACAACATGATTCTTGACCCACTCAAAAGAATGTTTCCCCAATCGTGCATTTTCATGAAGAATATACCCGGGACGATGAGCGGTATTACTACAGCAAATATACTCATTAGAGCGTCACCAAAGGTCATACGAGCAGACGAAGATAGGTTTTTGACAGCTCTTTCCACGTATATTCTTGAGCGCGCTGCATCATGGCAGCAATGTCCGTTTCGGACAGCGGTGTTTGCAAGCACCGAATGATGCGATTTGCATACGATGGGGGATCTTCCGGTGTTGCAAAAAACATTTCATGGAGCACAGGAGGAAGGAGATCCGTACGAATACCGACACTGCTGGTTACGATAGCGGTTCCGGTTGCAAGCGCCAGCGCTGTTCGAAAACTGCTTTTCGCCCGGCTCACGATGCTCGCATCAACGGGATCGATGAGTACATCGGTATTGGATACTAGCGTTGGCACATCCTTATTCGTAAACGCGCCAAAGAACGTGACCGCGTTTGTCAGCCCATGCGCTTTGAACTTTTCTTGTAACAGATGCTCGCTATCGCCGGTACCGGCAACGACAAGGCTCGCATTTGGTAATTCTTTGCGCACTTGGGACAGTATTGCGGGAAGAAGATCGACGCGATGACCGGAAGACACCGATATGCTTCCGATATACAACATGCGATGTTCTCCTTGCACGCGCTTTGTCGCAATGGGATCAAGTCCGGTGGGAATACACGTTACGCTCTTGGTTCCCGCAACCATTTGATGCATGTGGTCATAGAGAAAAGGTGTTGCCACTACAATGCAAGTCGCCATCCTGGTTGCAACTGCCTCCGATATGTGAACTGCGGCTCGCTGTCCCAGTGAGGAAAGCTTGTTCGCGAATAATTCAAAATCGTCCACATCGAGAATCACTTTCGTATTCCAAAGAAACAACTTTGCCAGAAATGCCGCAAACGTATTTTCGGGAAGCGGCTTTACCAAAATAATTCTATCAGGACGTTCGTACAGGAGTCCCCATGCCGCTCGAAACGCATTTATCTTCATCGTCCATATGAGGGAAACACCGGAACGGCGCATTTTCCCTGTCTTTGTTCGCTTAAACGGATTCTTGCCGGTAATGCGCACCGGAATACCCGGAATCGTGTCACCCTGCTCGTTACGTTCACGGTGAAGAAACAACGTCACCTTGTGTCCTTGTTGTTGCAATTGCCTTGCGAGAGGAACCACCCGTCCTAACACGGTGGATTGCGCATTCGATTGGGTTGTAAGAAATACTATCTTCATGGTGCGTTACTGTTGGGATTCCTCTGCACGAATTTTCAGAATTAACGGCAAGATCTGCAACGCTGAAGATATGAGCGTCATCGTATCCAGCTTGCTGCCGTCTTTTGATTCCCATGCGATCGGGAAGTTATGAATCGAGTACCGTCGTCGGATGGCCCGATACGCGATTTCCGTATCAAATAGCCAACGCTTTTCCCGTAAGTCGCGATACAAACTCTTCGCGACCTCTCTCTTGTACCCTTTGAATCCGCACATGGTATCGATATTTCCCAAATTGAACAATTTCATGTACGTACGGTATGCAAATCCGGAAACAAGACGAAGATATGAATGTCGCTCCGCTCGCGCTCCTTGCATCCATCTGTTTCCGATTGCAATGTCGTATTGCGCAAGCGCATCTGTCATACGAGGCATCTCATCTATACCCGTTGCGCCATCGGCGTCCATAAACACGATGTATTCACCGCGTGCAGCTGCAACGCCCGTTTGAATAGCTGCACCTTTTCCTTGGTTGCGCGGGAGGGAAATAACCTCAAGATTTGGCAGGTGCAATCCCGCTTCCTTTGCGATTGCCGCCGTACCATCGGTACTTCCGTCATCAACGACAATGACTTCAAAGATGCTTGTCGGATGCGATTGTACATATTTCACAATAGACGAAAGAAAAGGGGCGATTCGCTCCTCTTCGTTGTATGCGGGGATGATAAGTGACACGCTCATAAGATGCTGGTATATATATAGTATATGCTCCTCTTGTTTCTTGCATCTGCACTTATCGGAAGCGGTATTCTCTTCCATCATAAGCGAATGCTCACATATATCGCTCTTGCGGGCGTGTTGTTTGAGGGTCAAATAATCCTCGCAACGTTTTTGCACCGTACGCTTCTATATTCGGTTAGCGGGCCCACCTTTTTCCTCGTTGCGGGAATTGTTTTTTTGACGATCTGGCTTGCGTTGTACAAGAATTGGAAATCTCCGTACAGCGTACCCGGAAGCGGTATACGAGACGTATTTGCCAGTCTCGCCGTAATCGCCGTGCTTGCGGCTGCGTACCCGATCGTATCGTCTAACGGATATGTTGGTGAAGAATTCGTGATGCACGGATTTTACAACGGCGATGTCGTAACATTTGCCGCTCTGGTACAAAAGTCTTTCAACACCTCGTTTCTCGTTCAGGAGAATCCGTTTTCCGGAAACGGCTACCTGGAATACCCGACGCTCTTGCACGGCAGCGTCGCGAATTTCTTCAGTCAGTTGGATACAGGCAAGGACTGGCTTCATTTCCTCCCTATCATGACATACGCACAGATATTACTTACGATCCCGCTCTTTTTCCTGCTTTGGGACGTTGTGTATCCGCAACCCAAGCATGATGCTGAAAAGTGGTTCGGACTGGTGTCGCGTAGCAAAGTGTATGGTTTGCAACTCATCCTGGTACTTATTGCCATTGGTCTGAGCTTTGATTCTTTTGTATATCCGCAATCGCATTTCTTCCTCATGGGAATGTTCTTGGCATGTATCGCGCTGTTTGCCAAAGCTGCTCTGCAAGGAGGAAAAGACCAGCACTTGGCTCTCATAACCGCATTTATATTTGCACTCCTCCTTATGGCATCCAATTCGGTCACCGGAACGGCAGCGATTGCATTGGCTGGAACACTCTGCTATATACGAATATTCGACAAAAAGCGGTCGATTCCGGAGCGCGCCATATTCTTGGGACTTGGTATTCTGCTTCTGGGAGTAATGAAATTTGCAAGCGTGGGAAGAACAAGCTTGAGCAATCCGCATTTTTCCGTAAGTGCTGCTTCGGAAATGATCCGCGCCTCTCTTCCCGCAATTGTCGTCTTTGCCGCATCGCTGTACAGCCTTTCGAGAAAGCAATATCTGGCCATCGCTACCGGGTTTGCATCGCTTATCGGATTTCTTGTGTTTTTCCTAAGTGACCGCAATATCGTTACCGAAAACGCTTCACGATTTTTATACCATGGGGTGCTCATCGGATTCGTTCTCGTTTTGCCGCAACTCGTGCAAGTGTTGTATTGGGTACGACGAGAACTGTTGCTCACAAGTCGACTGATGAGCGAGCGCATCGCCGGATGGATTCTCGTTACGTGTTTCGCTTTTGTCATCATCATCCCAATCGGAGCAAGCGCGGGCAGCGCATATCTGAATTTGTTGAGAAACGATGAACATCGCATTACACGCAACACTGCTCTGGCACTTTCATACATCGACGAACAGAGTACCGCCGATGCGGTCATCATCGCAAACCCCAACGATCCGATGGCAATTCCGCTGTTTACGGGACGATCGGTACTGCGTGTCAACGAATATTGGCTCTCCGAGCAAGACGAAGTTGCGAGTACGCTTGATCGCGCATTTACAGGAGACAAGGATGCTCAGCGGAAGATCTTGCAATCAGGTTCGCATCTCTTCCTCACCAAAGATGATGCTGCCGTATGGGATACCACGGCATTAGTGCAAGTGGAAAATACGGGCGATGCAACCATATACGCAATTAAATAATTGGAATATTTCTCTTGCAGTTGGCGATATATCGCAAGATGTGATAACGCCGAAGCAAACGCATGGCAACTCTGTTATTCCCGTGTCTTCATGTATATCAAATATTTCAAGCGCTGACGGACTAGTAGGGAAAAAGCCGCAAACGGCATTCGGCATTCATACGGCAGACTGCATGCCGCTCGTGCTTGCAACGCCTATGCGGGTGTTCGCTCTTCACATCAGTCGTCATACGATTGTCGCGGGAATTCTTGACACCGTCACAAACCTTCTTGCAGACGAGTCCATCAATGGTGCATACATCGGTCCGCATATTTGCGAAACTTGCTTTACGTTCGAAACAAAAGGGGAAGGTATCGTTTTACTGGAGCATTTGTACCCGAATGCCGTTCGAGCAAGCGACACCGTTATCCACGTGTCGCTTTTG